>CAMWLE010000131.1 GCA_947175015.1 uncultured bacterium | reverse complement strand
CCACAGGGGATGGCACTGCGGCTCCGGCAGCAAGGGCAGCGGCAACAATACCCACATCGGTGTGGAAATGTGTGAACCGGCCTGCATCCAATATACAAGTGGCGCCAACTTCACCTGCAGTAATGTGGAGCAGGCGAGAGAAGTGGCGGAAAGAACATACTGGTCTGCGGTGGAGTTGTTTGCGAGCCTGTGTAGGGAATACGGTCTTGACCCTTTGGAGGATGGTGTTATTATCAGCCATAGCGAGGGACATGCCAGGGGGATTGCATCCAACCACGGCGACCCGGAGCATCTGTGGACGCAGCTGGGATTAGGCTATACCATGGACACATTCAGAGCGGCAGTCAGAGAAGCTATGGGAACGGCTGTCATTGTTGGCCATACCAGTATTGCCGGAGCGGCAGCGGCAACAGTAGAGCAGATGAGGGCGTATATTAAGGACAAGAATCCAGATGTGCCACAGTCAGTTATTGACATGATTCCGATGTATCTGTCAGAAGGCGCAGCGGAAGGAATCAGGGGAGATATCGCCTTTGCGCAGTCCTGTCTTGAAACAGGTAATTTTACATTTTCCGGCTCTGCGGTAACGTTGGATCAGAATAACTTCTGCGGCATGGGTGTGACCGAAAACGGCATGAGAGGAAATTCTTTTGCGACGTCGCAACTTGGCATTAGGGCGCAGATACAGCATTTGAAGGCATATGCCAATAATGACAGTCTGAAACATGACTGCATCGATCCCCGTTTCAAGTATGTGACAAGGGGCAGCGCTGCATATGTGGAGTGGCTGGGAATCCAGGAAAATCCCAACGGCCGCGGCTGGGCAGCCGGAGCAGAATATGGGGATAAGATTCTTAGAATTTTGGCCGTCATCCTTGGAACAACAGAGACAGAAGTAGCAGAGACTTCCAGATATCCGGTAGTGCCATTCCAGGTAAGGGTGACAATTGATGACCTCAATTACCGTTCGGAGCCATCCATGCAGGGAAAGGTGGAAGGTCAGACAGGGATAGGCACGTTCACTATCACCGAAGTGTATAACGATTGGGGGCGACTGAAATCCAAAGTGGGATGGATATATCTTGGAAATCCATCATATTGCACAGTGCGGTAGGCATTATAACAGGCGATAGGATAACACCTGCCGCCTGTTCTTTATTTAATAGAGTACTCTAAGGTGAGCATCCTGCTAATGTATTAATTTGATTGAATAGGTCATGAGCCTTGTCACCCCTGTTTTGCAGATCATATTCAAACTCTGACTGTAATTGTTGTATTCTTAGAATGAAAAGGAAAAATAATTACAAATTTTCAAGTTCCAGAATTTCCTCCATTTTGCAGTCAAGCGCAGAGGCCAAATGATAGACAATATCTACCCTGGCGTGATTGATATCCCGGCGCAGTTGCTCATAATTCCCAATGCACTTTAAAGGGATACCAGAGGCGGCGGCCAGATCGGCCTGCTTCATTCCCTTCTTAATACGTATAAGTTTAAGATTGCTTACCCGAATAGTATGAGGAACTTTATATCCTTGCATATTTTTCTCCTATCGTTTATAATTGAGTACAAGGGCACTGCGGAAAGTAGGCACCTAATAGGCGTGTTAGTCAAGATGATTGCCTATGGGGTGGAACACATCGTCTACATATCATGTAAACCGAGCAGTCTTGTGCGGGATTTGGAAGTATTTTTGAGCGGGGATTACAGAGTGGAGAAAGCAGTTGCAGTAGATCAGTTCCCATGGACAGCTAATTGTGAAATGATTGTATTGTTGACGAAAAGGGAACAGAAATAGAAAACAGAAGTAGAAAACAGTAGATGGAAACAGGAACTTTGCAGAACTTAAAGTAGGAGAACAAAATGCAAAGCAGGATATTGGTAGCAGATGATGCGGAGATAAACCGCGAAATCCTGCGTAACATGCTGAAGGATGAATATTTGATTGAAATGGCGGAGGACGGAGAGCAGGCGCTGGTAAAACTGGAGAAATATCAAAATGGCACAGCAGCGCTTCTTCTGGATCTGCAGATGCCGAAAATGAGCGGATATACTGTGATCACAGAGATGAAAAAGAAGGGATGGCTGAAGCAAATTCCGGTGCTTATCATCAGCAGCGAGGAAACGGTAGAGGCGGAAAAGCAGTGTTTTGAGCTGGGAGTGCAGGATTTCATAAGAAAGCCTTTTAATGCGTCTGTTGTGAAGACCAGGATCAGAAATACGGTGGAGTTGTTTGCATATAAGAATCTTCTGGAACAGGAGGTACAAAGGCAGACACTTGCATTGAAAAAGCAGGAGCAGATCATTGAGATACAAGCGGAACAGCTTAAGAAGGAAAAATCTTTTAACAATTTGATGATGCAATATCGTTGTGCGATCATGGAAGTGGAGACGAAATTAAAGGTACTGAATGAAGAGTTTTCTCAGGAATATAACAGAAATCCTTTTGAATCCATATCCAGCAGATTAAAGTCACCAGAGAGTATTTTTGAGAAGTTGATTAGAAAGGGATTTCCCATTACAGTGAAAAATGTGGAAAAACATTTGGCGGATGTGGCAGGGGTTCGGGTGATTTGTTCTTTTCCGGATGATATTTATCGTTTGGCGGAGCTGATCTGCGGTCAGGATGATATTGTGGTGCTGGAGGAAAAGGATTATATCAAAAATCCCAAATCCAATGGATACAGAAGTCTGCATTTAATATTGGACATACCGATTTTTCTGTCAAATGAGAAAAAGTACATGAAGGTGGAGGTGCAATTCCGGACGATTGCTATGGATTTCTGGGCAAGCCTGGAGCACAAACTGAAGTATAAAAAGGATGTAGAAA
>CAMWLE010000130.1 GCA_947175015.1 uncultured bacterium | reverse complement strand
GATAACCAATACGTTTCTTTATATGCAGAATGGAACGATAATGGGGGCGGTTTCCTGCTATGGAAATGAGATAGATGATCTCATTGTTAATAAGTTTTATCGAGGAAAGGGGATAGGACAAAAACTGCTGCTGTGGGGATTGAATCATATAAAGGAACAGGGCTATGATGAAGTTATTTTACATGTAGCTGAATGGAATCAGAATGCAGTGAAGTTGTATCAAAAAAATGGATTTTGTATTACCAAAAAAGAAAGAGTTCGATAGAACCATAGATTCAAGTTTGTTTAGGCTAAAGAATGTCTATTAGTTTAGGGAAAAATTCAGCCTTTGGTGCGTAGCATTTCAAAAGTGAGTTGTCGAATTGAAAAATTTGAACAAGCCGATTAATTATTATACAAGAGATTTGAGAAGAGAGGATATTGTGTATGAAACATTGTGGAACGCAGCAGTTAGAAACTAACAGGTTAATTTTAAGAAGATATGGATTGAAGGATGCTGGCGCGATGTATCAAAATTGGGCATCAGATGATGAAGTTACCAAATATCTAACGTGGCCGACACATTCAAGTCAGGAAATCAGCCAGAGGGTCATGGAAGATTGGGTCAATCAATATTCCAGGGAAGATTATTATCATTGGGCTATTGTATTGAAAGACAATGGGGATGAGCCAATTGGCGATATTGCCGTAGTAAGCATGAATGAAAAAGTTTCAATGGCACACATTGGCTATTGTATTGGAAGAACATGGTGGCATAAAGGAATTACATCAGAAGCACTCAGAGCCGTTATGGACTTCCTTTTTGACGAAGTAGATGTAAGACGAATTGAAGCAAGGCATGATCCCCAAAACCCTGACTCGGGTAAAGTAATGAATAAATGCGGAATGAAGTATGAGGGAACTTTACGTAGTTCTGATTGGAATAATCAAGGAATTTGTGATGCCTGCTATTATGCACTATTAAAATCAGAACGCTGACACCCTATAAAATCTATTATGGAGAAGTTTGCTGCATCTGATAGCCGAATCTGCAAAATAGGAGAGAATTTGTATGGCGGAAGAGTATTCAGGGAAAAAGTTTCGGGACAAAAAGTTTTCCGGAAAAAAGTTTCCGGGGAAAACGGTAAATAACGGAATTGCCATGGGAAAAGTGATGGTTTTGCGCAAAGATCAGGAGCAAATCAAGAGAACAGGGATTGAGAATCCGGAACAGGAGATTGACAGGTTAAAAAGTGCAGTCAATGCGGCCAAACAGCAGATTGCGGTGCTTTATGCCAAAGCTGTGGAGGAAGTGGGTGAATCCGGTGCCGCTATTTTCGAGATACATCAGATGATGCTGGAGGATGAGAATTATCAGGATGCTGTCTGCTATGTGATTCGCACAGAAATGGTGAATGCGGAGTATGCAGCGGCGAAAACCGGAGTCTGGTTTGCAGAGCGGTTTGCCGGTATGGAGGATGCGTATATGCAGGCGCGGGGGGCGGATATAAAGGATATATCTATGCGTCTGGTGAGGAACTTGTCAGGTCAGGGTGAAGCTGATTTCTCCGAAATGGAGCCTTCGATTATTGTTGCAGATGATCTGAGCCCAAGTGATACAATACAGATGGCCAAAAAGAAGATACTGGCTTTCGTGACGGTACATGGCTCAACCAATTCCCATACGGCGATTCTTGCCCGCATGATGAGTATTCCGGCATTGATAGGTGTACCTGTGGACTTAAATGAAATCCATACAGGGATGACGGCAATTGTGGATGGGGCAGCAGGTGAGGTTGTTTTTGCGCCTACGGAAATTCAGTGCAGTGAGGCAGAGCAAGAGATTAAGAACGAAGAGGAGAAGCTTCGTTTACTGCGTGAGTTAAAGGGCAAGAAGAATGAGACAAGTGATGGCAGAACAATCAATATCTATGCCAATATCGGCAGCGTCAGCGATGTGGACGATGTGCTGGAAAATGATGCTGGTGGAATCGGATTGTTTCGCAGTGAGTTCCTATATCTGGGGCGTGATAATTTCCCGTCGGAAGAAGAACAGTTTCAGGCATATAAACAGGTCGTGCAGAAGATGGGACAAAAGAAAGTGATTATCAGGACACTTGATATTGGTGCAGATAAGCAGGCAGATTATTTTCAGCTTGGCAAGGAGGAGAATCCGGCACTGGGTTACAGGGCAATCCGTATCTGTCTGAAGCAGCCTGCGATCTTCAAGACGCAGCTTCGGGCGCTTTTGCGTGCAGCGGTTTACGGGAATTTATCCATCATGTATCCTATGATTATTTCGGAGGAGGAGGTGAAACAGATCCATGCCATTGTGGAGGAAGTGGCGCAGGGGTTAAGGCAGGCACAGATGCCATATCGAATTCCCGAACAGGGTATTATGATCGAGACGCCGGCAGCAGTGATGATCAGTGATGAATTGGCTGAATTGGTGGATTTCTTCAGTATTGGTACAAATGATTTGACGCAGTATACACTTGCCATTGACAGGCAGAACCAGCAGCTTGCGGATTTCTATCATCCGCATCATAAGGCAATTCTGCGCATGATCAAAATGGTGGTTGACAATGCACATAAATGTGGAAAATGGGCAGGAATCTGCGGTGAATTAGGTGCGGATACGGAGCTTACACAGGAGTTTGTCAATATGGGTGTGGATGAACTGTCCGTAGCACCTTCTATGATATTGAAAGTGCGGGAGAAGGTACGGGCAATGTGAAAAAGATATGATTCGCATAGGTGGAAGGCAGGATAAGAAAATGAGGCGGCATTTTAATACAGAGGGGCGTTGGCAGAATATTTAAAAACTTCAATTAGGCTTTTGGAAATTCTCCCAAAAGCCTGCTATACTTTAGCCAGGATCGGATCAAGAAGCCGTCGTACTTCTAA
>CAMWLE010000129.1 GCA_947175015.1 uncultured bacterium | reverse complement strand
GAGGGAAGGGGTCCTCAGTCAAGGATACCGCAGGCAGGTATGCCGGAAGCGAGGATGTCTCAGGTCAGTATGCCAAAAGTCAGGAACTCGGAGGCAATGGCACCACAGCCGGGAATGTCCGTGGGGAAAAATGCAGGATTAAGAATGCCAGAACAATCCGGAGGATTGGCAATAGACATTATTTCTACAAAAGAAAAAGAGTCGGTCATTCAGGAATCCAGGGAGGACAAGTCAAGGAGGTTGCAATGGCTTCTTCAACAACTGATACGACAAACGCTTCAAGAAAATAATATTGAGCTTTGTCGTGAAATTCGGGATAGTGTGGTAAAAGAACTTGATTATCAGTTCCGTATGCAGGAAGAACGTGAAGATGCCAGAGACAGGATGATGGAAGAGCGGAATGAGGAGCATTATAGAAAGATGGACGAGCTCATTCGTAAAAAGAGTCGCCGTCTCAGGAAAATGAAGCCCGATAAGGAGCAGGATAAGAAATTACAGGGTAAAAAGGATAATAAAACAGAAGAGAGAAATGAAACAGGCTGGGATACGGAAGAACATGATGAAAGGAACAGAGATGTAGACGAGAGGGATAAATGGAGCAAGGGTACAGAGGAGAACAGTCAAAAAGAAGAGGAAGCGAGGGTGCAGGGGAAGAGAGGATGGAATCTAGGTGAGAATAGTAAGCGGAAGCAAGGCACAGAAAACCAGGACAATACTCTTCAGGCAGAACAGACTGCCACAATGACAAAAAAGAAAAGGCGCTTCTTTTGAGGAAGCGCCTGCATAAATTGTATGATATGGATGACACTTCGCTGTCGCACAATTTTGCCTTGATTTAAAACAGCGTTATGCCTGCTCAATTGCACCAACGGGGCACTGGCTTGCGCAGGAACCGCAATCAATGCACTTGTCAGCGTCTACTTCAAATTTACCATCTCCCATGCTGATAGCACCTACAGGGCACTGAGCTTCACAAGCACCACAGGATACACAGGAATCACCAATTGCATATGCCATAATAATAATCCTCCTTAATTCTACTGCTATTTACAGTTGTATTGTAAACGATAACATGATGTGTTTAGAACATGAGCTATTATCAGCTCTTTCAGGTCATACCATAAAACAAACTATACAGCTTCAGCACGCCTTTTTTTGAGGCCGTCCAGGATAACTTTCTTTTTTTCCAGAAGCACATCCTGATTCATGGGCGGCACACCTTTCAGTTTATATTCCATTCCAAGGCTCTCATACTTTTTCTCGCCCATTGTGTGGTAGGGAAGAACATCCAGAGCCTTCAGGTTGCCAAACTGCCCAATAAAGTAACCCAGATCAAACAAATATTTATCATCGTCCGTGATACCGGGAACCACTACATGACGTATCCACATATCTACATGCTTATCATTGAGGTAAGCGGCAAATTTCAAGATATTTTCGTTGGGCTGTTGTGTGAGTTCTTTGTGTTTAGTGGGGTCAATATGCTTTATGTCAAGCATGACCAGATCCGTTAAACTCATGAGTTTATCCAACTTTGCCATGAAGACTTCGCTATTGGGATTGTAGGCGATACCCGAACTGTCTATACAGGTATGAATATTTTTTCCTTTTGCAAGAGTGAATAATTCGATTAAAAAGTCCGGCTGCATCAAGGGTTCCCCTCCTGTTACGGTCAGACCGCCGCCGTTTGCATAAAATGGACGGTTTTTCTCGTATTGCTCAATAATTTCGGAAGGCTCCATTAAAGTGCCGCCATTCATTTCCCATGTATCGGGATTGTGGCAGTAAGCACAGCGCATAGGACAACCTTGTACAAAAACAACAAAACGTGTGCCGGGGCCATCAACGGTTCCAAAGCTTTCCAATGAGTGAATTCTTCCCTGCATAAGATGCACCATCACTTTCTATATTGCATACTACAATATTTTGTATATGCCAATCTTAACTGAAAATATTATTTGTTCAAAAACCCGGGAAGAAGCTATGATGTTGCTTCCCGGGTCTTTTTCTGGTAGTACTGTTTACTCTGTGACCACTCTTCCATGGGCAATCTTAACTGGATATTGTCAGTATCTGGTCTAAGTTGTCATAAGGATTAGTTGTCTCTCATATGGAATCTGTCCCCACGACAAAATGCTTCAGTGACAAATCGTGGTATTAGATTGCTTCATGGAAAGTACGAGAGATAACGTCAGCCTGCTGTTCCGGTGTCAGTTTAATGAAGTTTACTGCATATCCTGATACACGGATGGTTAGCTGAGGATAATTCTCAGGATGTTTCTGGGCATCCAACAGAGTATCTCTGTTCAATACATTTACATTCAGGTGGTGGCCGCCCTTGGTAGCATAACCATCAAGTAAATTTACAAGATTATCAACCTGTGCAGAATTTGTTGCCATAATTATTTTCCTCCTATTCTGGTCTGGCATCCGCCCTTACGGTGTTCATACCATGAGTGTTAAGGGCGGAATGCTATTATAGTAATATATGATATAAAACAATAATGATTGCCGAATGGATTATTTAAAATCATCCAATCCTTGTTCAAGCGTGGGTACACTGCAAGCCAACGGTGTTCTGGAACAATCCGTACAGCCCATTGTCTGAACGTTTTTTGACTGCTCGACCTGCTGATCACAATCCACATTTACATGGCCTACACCTTCAGCCATTCCGGAATCCAGCATATTTATAAGGTCATCAATCATTTTTTTTTCGTCCATAGTGCCTCCTTGTTTGTCAGAACCAATTTCCATTACATTAAGTGTTCGCAGTTCTATTTCAGATCTAACTCGATGTCACCAGAGAACACTTTGTCTTCCTTGCCCAATGCGCCGGGAATGATGGTAAATGTATTAGAGATACCGTCCTGTGCGTCATTGAAAGGAAGCTTGGATACGGAAGACAGAGATGCTACCGCACCATGGGTATCACGGCCGTGCATAGGGTTCGCACCAGGTGCAAACGGCTGGCCTTTCTTACGTCCGTCAGGGGTATTACCGGTAGCCTTACCATAGGTAAC
>CAMWLE010000128.1 GCA_947175015.1 uncultured bacterium | reverse complement strand
TTCCAAAATGTATAGTAATGGCAGGCTGAAAAATACATTTATCATTTCTCCGCCGGGATGTGGAAAGACGACGTTATTGCGGGATTTAATACGTCAGATTTCAGATGGCAATGTCTATGGTGGGGGAATGGATGTGGGAGTGGTGGATGAGCGTTCTGAATTGGCAGGTTCTTTCATGGGAAGACCTCAGAATGATATGGGGATGCGCACAGATGTATTGGATGGATGTCCCAAAGATATTGGAATGCTTATGCTGCTGCGTTCTATGTCGCCGCAGGTGATTGCCATTGATGAGCTTGGAAGTGATGAAGAGTTGTGGGCACTCAGGCGGGCGGCGGCATGTGGATGCAAGATATTGGCTACGGTGCATGGGGAGAGCATGAAGGATGTGGAGAGTAGATTTGGTTGGAAGCCTTCGCTTTGGGATGGCATGTTTGATTTGTTGTTTGTGTTGGGAAAAGAGAGAGGAAAATGTGTGATCAAGCAGATATATGAGAGGGGGGATGGTTTTGCTGAAAGCGATGGGCGGGTGTATGATTTTCAGCGGATGTCTGGGATTGGGGCTGTGGTATCGGGAGCAGTTGAATGGAAGAATTAGGGCTTTGAGAAGCTTACAGAATATTTTGGAGCTGCTTGCCAGTGAGGTAAGGTATGGAAGAGCAGCCTTACCGGAATGCTGTATGCACATTGCCAGATATTTGTCCGCGCCTTTTGCTGACGCATTTTTGGAAATAGGGCGCAGGATGGAGGAAAATACGGGAAGAACCTTTGAAGAGGCGTTTCGTGAGGAAATGGAGCAGGTATTGGCGGAATTGCCATTGAAGGATGAGGATAGGGAAGGTTTCCTGCAATTTACGGTACAGACAGGTTTTTCCGATGGCCAGATGCAGCTTCGTTCCATAGAACAAAGTATGGAATGGCTTGGCGGTACGGAGGAAAAGTTATTGGAAGAGAATTTGGAAAAGAGCAGGATGGCAGTAGGGTTAGGTGCAATGAGTGGATTGCTGCTGATATTGATGTTGATTTGATACACACTCGGAGTTGCTTTTTGTAATATGTATATTTGCACTGATTGCTGTTGAAAGTGTATGTTTCACTGGAAAACCATGGAATGAATGATGCTGGAAGCCGGAGGAGTTATGGGAGTAAGCCTGATATTTAAGATAGCGGCAGTTGGAATATTGGTGACTATATTAAGTCAGATTTTGAAGCACAGCGGTAGGGAAGAGCATGCCTTTTTGATCAGCCTTGCAGGACTGATTCTGGTGCTTACATGGATCGTTCCCTATATCTATGAGCTTTTCCAGACCATTCAAACGCTGTTTTCTCTATAACAGCTTAGAATATTGCGGATATGGAACCGGAATAGAAAAAGCGCAGGAGGGAGGAGCATATATATGACGGAACTTATCAAGATTGCGTTTCTGGGAATTGCGGGGGTGTTGCTGGCGCAGCAGTTTAAGGGGACTAAACCGGAATATGCTACATATATAGGATTGGCTGTGGGTGTTCTGATCTTCAGTTTCTGTCTGCGGCAGGTGGGTGCTGTGACAACACAATTTGCACGGCTGAAAGAGTACTTAAACGGCGGAGAGGGGTATCTGGCTATTTTGCTGAAAGTCATTGGTATTACTTATATCTGTGAGTTCAGCTCCGGAATCTGCAAGGATGCGGGATATCAGGCGGTGGCAGGGCAGATTGAGGTGTTGGGGAAGCTGACAGTCATGTTCGCGGGGCTGCCGATTTTATTTGCTGTCATTGAACAGATACAGAGTTTTCTGTAGGAGGGACCAAAGACCTACCCGGAGTGGAGTGAAGGATGAGAGAGAAAAGGAAGCATAGTGCGGGATGTGGGTGGAAAAGGAAGAGGGCATATTGTGGGCTGTGAGCGGAAAAGGGAAGGAAGCATAGTGCGGGATATGGGTGGAAAAAGGAAGGGGGCATAGTGCGGATGGATTGGAATCTGGATTTAAACCTTGTCTGGCAGGATTATGGTCTGGATAAGCTGCAGGAAGGAATAGAAGCTCTTTTTCCCAAGTCAGATATCAGCCTGGAGCAGTTATTTGGCCAGGTGATGTCAGGAGATATTTTTGGGGCGATGGGTTCCCTGTTTCAGGGAAGCGTGGCAAATATGACGGCACAGTTTTCGGGAATGAGGAGTGTATTTGTCTGGTTGCTGGTGTTGGGAATTGTGTCGTCTCTGATGACCCATTTTGTGGAAATTTTCGATAAACGGCAAGTGGCGGATATGGGGTTTTATTTTATGTATCTTCTGTTTACGGCGGTGCTTTTGAAATGTTTTGCACAGGCTGCGGATACGGCGCTGCAGTTGTTGGAAAATTGCCTGTTGTTTGTAAAGCTTCTGGTACCGGCCTATCTTATCTCTGTGGGAATTTCTTCCGGTGCAATTACTGCAGGGGCCTCTTACCAATTAATGCTTTTTGCCGTATATGGAGTGGAATATATTCTGGCAGCAGGGCTGCTGCCTTTGATCTACAGTTTTGTTATGCTGTCTGTAGTGAATGGAATCTGGGTGGAGGAAAAGCTGAGCTTTTTGATAGAATTGCTGGAAAAGATCATAGGGTGGGTATTGAAAGGAGCATTGGGAGCAGTGACAGGAATCGGGGTATTTCAGACCTTGATTGCGCCGGTTGTGGATTCTGCCAGAAACTCGGTATTGCAAAAGATTATTTCTGCCATTCCTGGTGTGGGTGCGGCGGCAAGCGGGGTGGCAGATCTGGTGTTAGGCTCTGCTGTGGTTATTAGAAACAGCATTGGAGTGGTATTGTTGCTGTTGCTTGTATTGCTTTGTGCTGTACCGCTGGTAAAAATTGCAGTGATTGCAGGTTTGCTCAAATGCGCAGCAGCATTTATGGGGATTGTCAGTGATAAGCGTATTACCACCTGTGCCGACAGAACAGGGGATGCAGGACTTTTGCTGCTTCGCACCTCGGGCACAGGGGTGTTATTGTTTTTGATTTCCATAGCGGTGACAGCTATGGCGGGCAGGGGAGTGTAGCTATGCAAAATTCGATATTTCAGGCAATTTGCAGGGTGGGGATTTTTATGATATGTGCGCAGGCAATTGTGCATTTCAGGCCCCAGGAAGCATATGAAAAATATTTAAAACTGCTTATTAGTGTTATGGTTCTGGTACAGCTTTTTCTGCCAGTGGGCAGTTTTCTGT
>CAMWLE010000127.1 GCA_947175015.1 uncultured bacterium | reverse complement strand
GCATATATAAAGCCATGGTGCGTTTGGATTTGACGCAGAATGCCCATAGAACAATTTTGAAGATATTGTTAGTGAACGGGTGCATTTTATTTTTTATCAGTTGTCTATGGTTTGGCGGTTTGGCGGTCACAGTGGTATATTCGTTGGTATTGTATGTGATTTTGAGAAAATATGTCAGTGATTTGCAGGAGAAGTACAAGATTTTGTTTCAAGCAGTGGATGAGATCGCTGCCGGAAACCTGAATGTTACGATCATGGAAGATTTGGGGGTATTTGAACCTTTCAGGAATGAGATATACAAGATTCAGGAGGGATTAAAAAAGGCAGTGACCATGGAGGTCAAGAGCCAGCGCATCAAAACGGAGCTGGTTACGAATATGTCCCATGACCTGAAAACACCTCTGACGGCGATTATAACCTATGTGAATCTGCTGAAAAAAGAGGATGTGACCGAGGCACAGAGAGCGGAATATCTGGAAATACTGGAGCGGAAGTCTCTGCGTCTGAAAAGCCTGATAGAGGATTTGTTTGAATTCAGCAAGGCAAACTCGCAGAATATTACGCTGAATATTATGGATGTGGATATTATGAATCTGGTGAAGCAGGTGTCCTTTGAAATGTCTGATAAGATCAGTGCTTCCGGACTGGATGTGAGGATGAATCTGACAGACGAAAAGGTTATTCTGCCCCTGGACAGCCAGAAGACCTATCGTATCTATGAGAATTTGTTTGGAAATATTGCCAAATATGCGCTGCCGGGCACCAGAGTCTATGTGAATGGGTTCCGCATTGAAGATACGGTAATAATTACATTGAAAAATATTTCCGCCCAGGAAATTACGGTGGAAGCTTCCGAATTGACCGAACGGTTTGTGCGCGGCAATGCGTCCCGCAATACGGAGGGCAGCGGGCTGGGGTTGGCGATTGCCAAGAGCTTTATGGAACTCCAGGGGGGCACACTGGAACTGGAAGTGGATGGGGATCTTTTCAAAGTGACTACTACATGGTACATGAGAGAAAAGGCGGCTGATGTTCAGGAGAAGTAGTGAGGACTGAGACTGAGGGAGGACCGAAGGGTCCTCCTTTAAATTGTTTTGCCGATTATGCTAACTGCATAATTTCTGAACAAGATAAATCAATAACTTATGTTTGAACTATATCATAAACTGTGATATTATCTTGTTTAAGGGAGGCCGATGTTTTATATGGAAAAGGTTTCTGCGGTTTCGGGGGTAAGATTATCATAGAAAGGAATGGTTTGTGTAGATATGGGAATGACAATGACTCAGAAGATTTTGGCTGCTGCGGCAGGTTTGGATGAGGTTCATGCAGGGCAGTTGATTGAGGCAAAACTTGATTTGGTGCTGGGCAATGATATTACAAGTCCGGTGGCGATTAAGGAGATGGATAAGATTCAGGCAAAAGGTGTGTTTGATAAGGACAAGATTGCCTTGGTGCCGGATCATTTTGTACCAAATAAAGATATTAAGTCTGCGGAACATTGCAAATGTGTCAGAGAGTTTGCGCGCAGGAATGAGATTACGAATTATTTTGAAGTGGGTGAGATGGGGATTGAGCATGCTTTGCTTCCGGAAAAAGGATTGACTGTGGCAGGGGATGTCATTATCGGCGCGGATTCTCATACTTGCACATACGGCGCTTTGGGAGCCTTCTCCACAGGAGTGGGAAGTACCGACATGGCGGCTGGGATGGCTACAGGTAAGGCGTGGTTCAAAGTGCCGGCTGCAATTCGGTTTGTCCTGACGGGAAAACCTTCCCAATGGGTCAGCGGCAAGGATGTTATTTTACATATTATCGGGATGATCGGCGTGGACGGCGCCTTGTATAAGTCCATGGAATTTGCGGGAGACGGCATTGAGAATCTCTCCATGGATGATCGCTTTACCATTGCTAACATGGCAATTGAAGCCGGGGGAAAGAATGGCATTTTTCCTGTAGATGCGTTGGCAGAAAGCTACATCAAAGAACATTCAAAGAAAGCATATCGTATTTATGAGGCGGATGAGGATGCTGTATATGATGCGGAATATACGATTGATTTGAGTACGCTGCGTCCTACTGTTGCGTTCCCGCATCTTCCGGAAAATACACATACCATTGACGAAATTAAGACAATGGATGCAATTGACATTGATCAGGTGGTAATTGGTTCCTGTACTAATGGCCGTCTGGATGATTTGAGGATTGCAGCCAAGGTTCTGGAAGGCAGACATGTGGCAAAGGGAATGCGCTGCATTGTGATTCCGGCTACGCAGGCTATTTATGTGCAGGCCATGGAGGAAGGGCTGCTGAAGACTTTTATTGAGGCGGGTGCGATTGTCAGCACACCTACCTGTGGTCCTTGTCTGGGTGGATATATGGGAATTTTGGCCGAAGGAGAGCGTTGTGTATCCACTACCAACCGCAATTTTGTGGGACGTATGGGACATGTTTCCTCTGAGATTTATCTTGCCAGCCCTGCAGTGGCAGCCGCCAGCGCCATCAAAGGTGTCATTGCAAGTCCGGAAGAAGTGTGAGAAATGCAAGGGCAGCGTTTTTCTCATAGATTGTTTGTGCAGCGTTTGTGCTATTGAATCGGTATGTCGGAAAACGTATGAAGAAATTCTGTGTGCCGCAGCATGGGGATTGGTGCAAGAAGAGAGTTATTACAATCTGCAGTTTACAGTGTAAAAGTGATCAGAGAAAGGAAATGGAATTATGAATGCAAAAGGAACTGTTTTCAAATATGGAGATAATGTGGATACGGATGTAATCATACCTGCCAGGTATCTGAATTCCTCCGACCCTGCAGAACTGGCAGTTCATTGTATGGAGGATATTGATGCAGAGTTTATTAAGAAAGTACAGAAAGGTGATATCATTGTAGCGGAGAAGAACTTTGGTTGTGGTTCCTCAAGGGAACATGCGCCTATTGCAATTAAAGCCGCCGGGGTCAGTTGTGTCATTGCAGAGACATTTGCAAGGATTTTCTACAGGAATGCGATTAATATCGGCTTGCCCATTATTGAGTGTCCGGAAGCTGCCAAAGGAATTGCGGCGGGGGATGAGGTGGAAGTGGATTTTGATTCTGGCGTTATCACGGATGTAACAAAAGGGGTAAGCTTCCAGGGACAGGCTTTTCCGGAATTCATGCAGAAGATTATTGCCTCTGAGGGGCTGATTAATTATATTAATAATAAGTGAAAAGTGCAGCGGAGTGTATCACTCCGCTGTATATTATGTTACCATAAAAGTGTTATTTAAGAGGGAGAATGCGGAACTGGAATCAAAAACAGCATTCACCCGTAGACGCCCGGATGA
>CAMWLE010000126.1 GCA_947175015.1 uncultured bacterium | reverse complement strand
ATTTACTTCGGGCAGCTCATCATTGCGCCTGCCGCTCCCAATCACCACTATACACTCAAACCATAATAGAGGCCAGAATTCCCTCCACTGCCTGCTGGCTGTACTTCTCCTCGTAAATCTTCCTGGAATAAGAATGAAATTCTTCTATGTCTTTATCCAAAAAAGCATTGATTTTTTCTATAAACTCCTGTGCGGAATTACATTTTCCTCCGACTTTTTCATACGCCAGTTCATATCCTACAAAAGCTTCGTCAGTACCGAAAATGTACTTGCCAAACATCAATGCCTCCGCTGTCTTAATCTTCATGCCGCCCCCTGACAGCAGCGGAATTGCCACACATGCCGCATCCGCATATAGCTGCGCAATATCGTCCACATATCCCAGCACTTCAACCTTCTCACTGGCCCAATCCTTCTGATGAACCTCAAATCCTTTTCCGGCAACCCTGGTAGGACAATGCAGATAAGGGGACACATTATCCACAAACCAGCCGAACCCTTCCTCATTTGCCTGTCCGATGGGGCCAAACAACAGACATTTCCGCTCTCCCCCACTCGCCGCCCTCTTTTCGTAAGCGTCTATCAGGGACAGGGGCAAAATTTCCGGCAATGGCACACCATATAGATCGCGAATACGCTCCGCATCCCTTCTGGTAAATACAATATTACAATCTGCGGATTGTGCTGCCAATCTTTCCTGTCTTTCAATCAGCTTTTTATAGACACTCTTTTTCAATGAGTCTTGTTTTCCAAAACGAACCTCAATATAATCATACTCACAATTATGGAAAAAGCATATTACTTTCCTGTGTTTATCTTTCACATATTTCGCCATATTTCCAAAATGAGAACCGTCCAAAAACACAAGATCATACTGCTTTGCCGCAAGCATAGTGCCAACTTGAACCAAATCTTTCTTTCCCGTTGGAGGGAAAAAGCCCTGAAGTGCGGAAAGCAAACTGGCAATATTCGATCTCTTTTGTATGGTGACTACATCTACTTCTCCATATTTTTTCATTAATTCATAGTTACGTCGGCTCGCCTTTGCCCCGCCAAACGCAGCATCCTCTATCCCATTACTTGTAACAAACAAAATATTCATCCCGATACTCCCTTCGCAGCGGCATCCTCAAATACTTCCAGATATTGCTTTACTGTCCGCGCAAGCTCATACTCAGGGAACTCATATGTTATCTCTGGAAGCTCCATTGCTGTCTGAATCTTGCAGTTCCATTCCTCCACATCATAGGGCTGCTCCACATAAACCGCTTTTCCCTGGGTCACTTCTTCCAGACAGCTCTTCCGTGTCATCACTACCCGCTTTCCTCTGCGCATTGCTTCTATGGGCGGCATTCCAAATCCCTCAAACACACTGGGAAACAGGAACAACTGGCAATTTTCATACAGACAGTCACGTTCCTCGTTTGAGACATACCCTGTATCTATTACCACATCTCCGATTTCCAATTCGGACACAGTAACCTCAAACTCCTCCTTTTGCCCGCCCACTCCGCTTAAGACCAACGGAATCCTGCTGCCCTGCCTCTTCCTGATTGCCATAACCTCCAGCAAAGTAGACAGATTTTTATGGGGAAGCATGGAACTGACACAGTAGAAATACTGGCCTTTTTTTATATGGTACTTTTCTTCCATGACAGAAGCAGGTAATCCTGAGGACGAAGTTTCCACCGGATTATAGATTACTATACTCTTCCCCTCCACAGCAGGATAATGAGCAATCAGATCCCTGCGGCAATATTCCGATATGGTGATTACCCTGTCGGAAGACGCACAGGTATGCCGCCACATAAATTTCAGAAAATGATACTTTATCCAGGAAAAATACTGTGGATAATGCAATGCCTGTATATCATGAATCACGCTGACATAGGGAATCCGCCTGCCGGTAATTCCACAAGTAAAAGGTTTACTGTACACAGGGATAAACATCATGTCAACATTCTGTGCCTTTGCTGTCCTGTCCAGGTGTAGATTCTCCCACAGAATTCTTTTGACCTGGTTGGCACTGGCAACAGAACATACAAAAAGAGTCATCCTGGCATTGCTTCCATACCTGGAAAAACTTTCTGCATTATCCTTTGACACAAACAGAATATATTCGTTTACCGTATCATATTCTGCCAGTCCATTCATGAAATGACGAATATAGGTTTCTGTTCCTCCGCACTTTCCTGTACGAACCCATAATAAATCAATTCCTATTTTCACTTTTATCTCCTCTGCCCACCTTTGGCAGTCCTTCCGCCCATAATTTGAAAGCGCCCTTTTTCAAACTAATTGCTCCTTCTGAACATCATTTCTAATTTAGAAAATCCCTCTTTCCGAACTTCCCTTACCCCAACAACATTTTCGCTGTTTCTATCATCATACACTCCAGCAAATACCATCTGCTGTAACCGTTATTCCGATAAATACGGTATCTGCATTTCCCTCTGTCAACCGCAGCCCGGAAATTCCTCTTATGACTCATTCCCTCCATAGTAAAATTCGCAAGTACTTCATTCAGCACACCAATCCTACAGCCGGACTTCCTTACCTTCAGAAACAGGTCAAAATCATCATGCAGGCTTTCCACCTGATAAGGAAACCTGTTGTAAATTTCCCTTTTGGCAAATTGTGTGGGATGATTCCATCCTCTTGAGGTGGCAATTTTCTGTTGCCTGGCCACCTTTATAAAACTGGTTCCGTCCGGCCTGATCATCTTCAAATCTGCATACATATAATCACAGCCCGTCTCTTCCAAAAATGCTACTGCTTTTTCCACTGCAAATGGTTCATACCAGTCATCAGAATTAATATTGCCGATAATCTCCCCATGGGACAGACGGATTCCCTTATTGATGGCATCATACATCCCCTGGTCCGGCTCCGATACTATAGAATATGCAAATCCCCGCTCCCGAAACTGCTCCCGATACCGCCCTGCCACTTCCACAGTCCTGTCTGCAGAGCCCCCGTCCACGATAAGATACTCTATATTGTCATAAGTCTGGTTCAAAACCGACTCTATGGTTCTTGCCAATGTTTCTTCACTATGATATGTTACCGTTGTAATCGACACCAAAGGTTTCAAATGAATCTCCCTGCTCTTTTGCTCTCTTAACTATTGTTTTCTGTTCTTCTCACAGATTCTATCCAATCCACTACCCTGTAATTCCATTCTGTCCTGCTCATTTCCAACTCATAATAGCTGCTTCCAAATGCCTTCCTGCATATATTCCCCATTTTTCCGGGCAGATGTTTTCCTATTGCCACCAATGGCGCTAACAGCGGCGTTATCCAGATTCTATGTCCGCAGGTTCCGGCAATCATCTCCGCTAATCGGCTTGTGCCTATGGTATCCTCA
>CAMWLE010000125.1 GCA_947175015.1 uncultured bacterium | reverse complement strand
TGAAAGACATAAAATAGAAAAATAGTGCAAGAATAAAATATCGTAGCCATTTTGTAGCCACTTTAGTTCTCTAAAGTGGCTTTTCGCGTAAAAAGGCTTTCGGAGAAATCCCCGAAAGCCTTGATTTTACTGAATAAATTATAATTACTCAATAATCGTAGCCACACGACCTGAACCTACTGTACGTCCGCCCTCACGAATAGCAAACGTAAGTCCCTGCTCCATAGCGATAGGATGAATCAGTTCAATGGTCATCTCCACATTATCACCAGGCATACACATCTCTGTTCCGTCAGGCAGATTGCAGACACCGGTTACGTCGGTTGTTCTGAAGTAGAACTGAGGACGATAGTTGTTGAAGAAAGGTGTATGACGGCCACCCTCGTCCTTAGTCAGAACGTAAACCTGTGCGGTAAATTTCTTATGGCAGGTAACAGTACCTGGCTTTGCAAGAACCTGTCCTCTCTCGATTTCAGTTCTCTGCACACCACGAAGCAATGCACCAACATTATCACCAGCCTGAGCAAAATCAAGCTGCTTACGGAACATCTCGATACCAGTAACAACTGTCTTCTTGGTCTCTTCTCTGATACCGATGATTTCAACTTCCTCGTTGAGCTTCAGAGTACCACGCTCCACACGGCCGGTAGCAACTGTACCACGTCCGGTAATAGTAAATACATCCTCTACAGGCATCAAGAAAGGCTTGTCAGTATCACGCTGAGGATCAGGAATATATTCGTCAACTGTGTGCATCAACTCAAGAATCTTATCGCCCCACTCGCTGGAAGGATCTTCCAGAGCCTTCAGTGCGGAACCCTTGATGATAGGGCAATCAGCAAAGCCATACTCTTCCAACTGCTCGGTAACTTCCATTTCAACCAGCTCAAGAATATCATCATCAACATCATCACTGTCGCACTTGTTCAGGAACACAACGATATAAGGCACACCTACCTGACGAGCAAGAAGGATATGCTCCTTCGTCTGAGCCATAACACCGTCAGTTGCAGCAACAACCAGGATAGCACCATCCATCTGCGCAGCACCGGTAATCATGTTCTTTACATAGTCAGCATGGCCTGGGCAGTCAACGTGTGCGTAATGCCTATTCTCGGTCTCATATTCTACGTGTGCGGTAGAAATGGTAATTCCACGCTCTCTCTCTTCAGGCGCCTTGTCAATCATATCAAATGCAACTGCTTCACCGGTACCAAGTCTTGCATTCAGTGTCTTGGTAATTGCAGCGGTCAAGGTTGTCTTACCATGGTCAACGTGGCCAATGGTACCAATGTTACAATGGGGCTTAGTTCTTTCAAATTTAGCTTTTGCCATTATTGAAGTCCTCCTTAAATTAATGAAACTTATTTTGTTACTTTCTTCTTCGCCGAAGCGCATTCCGCACACTCGGCGCTTTTATCTCGGCTATCTCTGATTATAGTAAATAACCGAAGGTTTTTCAAGTGATTTTTCAATTTTACTGGCAGTTTTTAGGAAATTTCGATCATATTCCCACCCTGCAGCGCCGCGAAATCTGAAATCACACAACTGTTCCTTATCTCATGCGCAATTTCTTCCGGTTCAGCAGGCTTGCGGGCACAATCACCCATTAACCCTTCTTCTCTGCCAGCACCTTCTCCTGTACATTCTTGGGCACCTGTTCGTATTTTTCAAAGAACATGGAATAGTTACCGCGGCCCTGGGTCTTAGAACGCAAGTCTGTGGAATAACCAAACATCTCCGCAAGCGGAACAAATGCTCTTACCATTTTACCGCCACCGATATCGTCCATACCTTCCACACGTCCACGACGGGAATTCAAATCGCCGATAACATCACCCATATACTCTTCCGGCATTGTAACTTCCACCTTCATAATAGGCTCCAAAAGTACCGGATTTGCCTTCTGCATTGCTTCCTTGAAAGCCATGGAACCTGCAATGTGGAATGCCATTTCAGATGAGTCCACTTCATGATAACTTCCGTCATATACATTTGCGTGTATACCAAGTACAGGGAACCCGCCAAGAATACCCGCCTGACATGCTTCCTGAATACCTTCACCCACAGCAGGAATATATTCTTTCGGAATTGCACCGCCAACCACTGTACTTTCAAACAACAATACGGGCGGTTCATTGATCAGCACATTCGCCTTAGGATCAACCTCGAACTTCACACAGTTAGCTTCCATAGGCTCAAACTTAACCTTACAATGGCCATACTGTCCGCGTCCACCGGACTGTTTTGCATATTTGGAATCCACTTCCACAGCCTTGGTAAATGCTTCCTTGTAAGCAACCTGAGGTGCGCCCACATTAGCCTCTACCTTAAACTCACGAAGCAGACGGTCTACAATAATCTCCAAATGGAGCTCGCCCATACCGGCGATAATGGTCTGGCCGGTTTCCTGATTGGTGTGTGCCCTGAAAGTAGGATCTTCCTCTGCCAGTTTTGCAAGCGCTTCGCCCATCTTGCCCTGACCTGCTTTGGTCTTCGGCTCAATGGCAAGCTCAATAACGGGTTCAGGGAATTCCATGGATTCCAGAATTACAGGATGCTGTTCATCACAGATAGTATCACCAGTTGTAGTGAATTTAAAACCAACTGCCGCAGCAATATCACCGGAGTATACCTTATCCAGCTCCGCACGTTTATTCGCATGCATCTGCAGGATACGTCCCACACGCTCCTTCTTGTCCTTTGTTGCATTCAGCACATAAGAACCGGATTTCATGGTTCCTGAATATACACGGAAGAACGCAAGCTTTCCTACAAAGGGATCTGCCATAATCTTGAATGCCAGAGCGGAGAAAGGCTCTTCATCGGAAGAATGTCTCTCCACCTCATTGCCCTCTAAATCAGTACCTTTGATTGCCGGAATATCCGTAGGCGCCGGCATATACTCAAGAATTGCATCCAGAAGCTTCTGAACGCCCTTATTGCGGTATGCAGAACCACAGCATACAGGAATGGCCCGACACTCGCAGGTCGCCTGACGCAATGCTTTCTTCATATCCTCCACGGTAGGTTCTTCACCTTCCAAATACTGCATTGTCAAATCGTCATCTAACTCACAGACCTTCTCTATCAGTTCAGAACGATACAATTCTGCATCATCCTTCATGTCGCCAAGGTCATCAGTCACAGTAATATCATCACCCTTATCATCATTGTAGATATAGGCTTTCATTTCAAACAGATCAATAATACCTTTGAATTCTTCTTCCTTGCCAATGGGCAACTGTGTGATAATAGCATTTTTGCCCAATCTGGTACGAATTTGCTCTACTGCGCCATAGAAATTTGCTCCCAAAATGTCCATTTTGTTAATGAACGCCATACGGGGTACATTGTAGGTATCAGCCTGACGCCATAC
>CAMWLE010000124.1 GCA_947175015.1 uncultured bacterium | reverse complement strand
CCTATATATGGTATTATGATATCAATGATTTATACCAAATATTGATACCTGACATAATAAATACTACCTGGAAGAAACGAGATGCTTATGAATCTGTCTGATTTGGCAAGAAATTCATGTATACTGCGAGGTTCTTTCGCAAGAAAAGGCTATATGCGCTGGTGGCATTCCTTTTCGGGCGTAAATGTGCAGACTGGAAAGGCCCGCACTTTTTTTGTTGAATTTTTTATAATAAATCCCGCTCTTGGCAGCAGCCACCCCATCCTTGGCCAACACCCCTATTATAAGAAACGCGGCATGAAACCCTCCTATGTCATGGTAAAAGCCGGTGCATTTCCTGACGAAAACGGTGAAGGCGGCAAACAACTTCATGTCTTTTATCCCATATCATCCCTGCAAGTGACCGGGAGCCCTCTGGTCATGCAAGTCGGTACTCCGACGTCAGATGATAAGTCTTACCCCACAGAGGAAGTCCAGGCAGGAACCTGTTTTTGCAGCGAGAGCAGACTGACAGGTTTTGTAAACGTGACACCGCCGAAGGCCAGACACCGCTCTCTGATGACCAATGCGGGATATATGGAATGGGATTTAGAAGTATCCAAGGCAGTCTCCTGTCACACAGGCGTCCTGGGCGGCAGATTTTTTCAGGCATTGCACCTTCTGAACAGTTATTGGCATGGAGAAGGCATCCGCAGCTTTTTCCGGGGCATTGTCATTTTGGACGGAGCCTCCTATGAAATCACCCCCGAACTTAGTTACGGCTACGCCGACAAGCACTGGGGCCGCAGTTTCAACAATCCCTGGTTCCAATTCGCCTGTGGGAAACTCACCAGCCAGCGGACTGATAAGGAACTTCGCCATTCCGTTCTGGCAATCAATGGATTCTGCCCCCGATTTCTCTGCTTTCCTTTCAGACACAGATTAATGCTGCAACTGACTTATATGGGAGAAGATTTTGAATTTACCCACTGTAAATGGGATGTCAAAGAAACGGACAGGCGTTTCATATGGCACATCCTTGCCCGCAATCAGAATTCTGTATTAAAGCTCTCAGGAAGTTGTAGAAAAGAAGAAATGCTGCATTTACGCTATGAACACCCTGACGGCCATCTATCAAAGATGCCGCTCTGGGCCAGTGCCGGCGGTATCGGCACCCTGCAGCTCTACCGCAAGGGTACAGGCGGCAGAGAACTGCTGGACACACTGAAACTTGAAAATGCCTTGTGCATATATCACAATACAGTTAACGAAGCAACGGCACCCAAAAAACACACTTAAACCAGATGAACTAAATGCTATAATCCAGATTTTCCAAACGTTTCCTGCGTTTTTCCACCAGATCCGCTATCGTTACATTGTCAATGACCTGGTTAACGGCCTCATAGATTTCCCGCCATACTTCCAACGTTTCACAGGTATCACAACGCTCACATTCCACGGCGCCTTCTTCCAGGCACGTCACAGGCGCCATGGAACCTTCTGTCAAACGCAATATCATTCCTATGGTATATTCTTTTGGGTCTTTCGCCAGACGATAGCCCCCCTGGGCTCCTCGAACACTTTTCACATAACCGGCTTTATTCAACACAGCAATGATCTGTTCCAGATATTTCTCGGAAATTCCCTGCCTGGCAGCAATATCTTTTACTTTAATACACTCTCCTGTATTATTTACCGCCAGATCAAGCATAACTCTTGCTGCATATCTACCCTTTGTTGAGATCTTCATTGCTTTCTCCTATTCAATCGTCGCTTATGACAATTTGTTCCGCATCCACCCTATTTCTTACCTAAGATTACCTGAAGCTTCTTCAGATATAACAGGGGACTTTTTACCTTTACCGCTTGCTGCACCTTTATAATAACCACATTACACTTCCGTAAACATCGGTGTGGACAAATATCTGTCTCCGGAATCCGGCAGAAGCGCTACAATGGTTTTTCCTGCATTCTCAGGCCTTTTTGCCAGTTGCGCCGCTGCGTAAAGAGCCGCACCGGAGGTAATTCCCACCAGTATGCCTTCCTTCTGCGCAATCAGACGTCCCGTTGAAAAAGCTTCCTCCGTGGTAACAGTGACAATTTCATCATATACCTGCGTATTCAATACGGACGGGACAAACCCGGCGCCAATTCCCTGCAATTTATGAGGACCTGGCTGTCCTCCGGAAAGTACCGGCGAATCTGTCGGTTCTACTGCTACAATTTTAATCTTGGGATTTTTGGATTTCAGGAAAGTTCCAACACCGGTTATGGTGCCGCCTGTGCCCACACCCGCCACAAAAATGTCCACCTTGCCATCCGTATCCTCCCATACTTCAGGTCCCGTTGTAGCTGCATGTATTGCCGGATTCGCAGGGTTGTCGAACTGTCCCAGGATAACGGCTCCGGGAATAGACTCCCGCAATTCCTCTGCTTTGGCAATAGCTCCTTTCATTCCCCTGGCACCTTCTGTCAATACCAACTCCGCGCCGTAAGCCTTTAGCAAATTCCTTCTCTCCACACTCATTGTCTCCGGCAAAGTAAGAATTGTGCGATATCCCTTTGCTGCCGCCACACTTGCCAATCCGATTCCGGTGTTGCCTGATGTAGGCTCTATGATCGTTGCCCCCTGTTTCAAAATACCTTTCTTCTCCGCATCTTCAATCATTGCCAGAGCAATTCTATCCTTAACACTTCCTGCCGGATTCAAATACTCCAGCTTTACAAGCAGAGTTGCATCGCTAATTCCCTTCTCTTTTGCATAATTCTTCACCTGCAATAAGGGCGTATGCCCAATCAATTCCGTTGCACTTTCATAAATTTTTCCCATGATACCTCTCCTTTATCATTTATTTCCTACTATTCAAATAGGAATATCATGGATATAATGATACTACCAGATAACACATCTGTCAAGTGCTGATTGTACAATGTAAGAAAATAGCGGACTATCAGAATCAAAAGACTGATAAGAGCAAAGATCAAGGGGCGAGATAGCCTCTCCCCCCTCTTTGTCATGTATGTACTTCTAACCATTTTGCTACTCCATCAGTATTATTACTTTCAATGATTCCTGTAGCAATTTTCTTTAAGTCGTCAATCGCATTTTTTGTTGCATATGCTTCATCTGCCATGTGAAACATGGAAATATCATTTGCCGAATCACCAAATACAATTACCTTTTGGCAACCGCATAACTGTTTTACTTTTTGAATTGCTGATGCCTTTGTTGCATTCCCCGGACATAGTTCTAACCAATATTCTGGTCTGTATTTATCCTGTTGAAAAACACAATTTATTCCCTCAATATGTTTTACACGTTCATAAAGGGGCTGTAATTCATTTTTGGGGGCAATAAATGTAAAATAGCAGGTTTTCCCTTCAAACAATTTATCTTCTGTATCAACCATATGAATACGCCTATCCGTAGAATGGTTTTGCAAATAATCCTGAAAGCCTTCATTCGTTCTTCCTGCCAGGCATAATTTTATTTCATTCGAGCCAAAATAAGCAGTTGCGAATCCGGGGACGGTTGTGTCAGCTAAAGCCTGCCTTATGTGCTGCAGTTCTTCCCCAAACACCGAAATTTCGATTTCTCTCCTGGACCGAGGATCGGCTAGAATCGTTCCGTTGCGGATAATGACAGGCAGGTTAAAGGAAATATTTCTTGTAATTTTAGAAGCAGAGCTAAACGACCTTGCGGTTGCATATGTAAGAAATATACCTTGGGCAAGCAGACGATTCAATATGGCGACACTTTCATTTGAAATTATTTTATCATCCCGCATTAAAGTTCCATCTAAATCAGTAACATACAATGTATTCATAATATTTTTTTGATAATTGAATCTTCCTTTTGATTCTATTATAGAATTATTTTACCCTTTCCGCAATCATAATATCCATACAATGCTGATGTGGGATTCCG
>CAMWLE010000123.1 GCA_947175015.1 uncultured bacterium | reverse complement strand
GCGATTTCTGTGCATCAGTTACTGGTCACGGAGTGAACAGTAACTGATTATGGGAAATGAGGAGACGTGTGATGAAAAAATATGGTTTATTGGCAGGAATTCTTCTGCTCTGTGTTCTTCTGGCAGGCTGTGGGGAGAAAGAAGAGGAGAGTATGTGGCAGTGGGGAGTGACAGAGGGAGATTGGAAGTCCCTGCTGGAAAGGACAGAGTACTATGATTTCACGCTGGAACAGGAAGAAATATTTGATCTTGGGTTATGGGAACAGAATTCACATGAACAATATGCTTTCTCAGTGATACATTCGGGCGGCACTGTTTATCTTCCCCTTGGCACCCAGTTTTATCAGGGAGAGCCGGTGCAGCTCTGGGCGCATGTAACTTCTAAGGGTTCGGATGTCTATTTGTACAGGAAGGATGGAAGCGGAGAGCTTCTGCTGGAGGGTGTGAACAACAGCTATACTTCTGCTGATGCCAAATGTAAGTGGTATATGGATCGGGAAGGAAATTTCTATTGCAGTTTTGTCAAGTTTCCACAGGTAAATGGAGAATATAAGCTGCAGAGCTCTTGGGTAAAGATTCTTTCCTCCGGGGAAGTCTTTGCGAAAAATGAGATGGAAGTAGGTATTACCATAGATGATTTCTGCCAGGCGGAGGACGGCAGGATGTATCTTCTGTTGGGGGACAAGGAGGATTACACAAAACATTTTCTGGAGGAGGTGGACGCCGCTGCCGGATTATGCCTTCCGGAATCACGGATAGAGCTGTCTGTGCAGTATGGCGTAAACCTTGGGGTTGGAGGCGATTTCCCGGTAGTGACAGGGTATAGCATGGAAGATTTCAGAAACAGGATCATGAAAGTGAACTTGTCCGATGAGAGCATGTCTCCTGTGGTGTCTTTTACCGGAACCTCCTATGAATTACGGGATGATTTGAAACTGCAGGATTATCGGGTGTTAGAGGAGGGCCAGTTAGAACTGCTCTGGACCGAACGGAACGGAACCGGGGGGCTTTTTGAGAAGCTGAAGATGGAAAAGGTGGAAAAAGACACCATTGTTCTACGAGGGGTATTCTGGCATGATACATGGCTTACGAAAAAGATAAACCAGTTTAACAACGAAAGCAGCCTTTACCATGTCATCTTGGAAGACGGTGCGGATAGCAGCGAGCAGGACGATTTCTTCAGGCTGACCAGTGTTCAAATCGGCGCAGGAAAGGGACCGGATATCTTGGGCGGGCGCGGACTGCCCCAAGGGTATATCAGCGGAATGCTGGAAAAAGGGACCCTGGAGGAGCTGTCACCCTACATGGAGGCTTCCGGCATCCGGGAAGAGGACTATTTCCCACTGACCTTTGCTACCTGGCGCGAGGGAGAGAAAATCTATGGTATCAACTATAAAATGAGGCTCTGGGGAGAAATGATAGATGAGGAAGTATTGGGAAGCAGTGATATACCGGATATAGAGAAGCTTGTAGACGCATTGCTTGCCCTGGAAAGGGATGGGGTCTATTACGAAGGATGGGATTCAGCGCATGTGCTGAACTCCTTGCTGCAGGGTACGGATAGTCTCTGGGGGATGGTGGACTGGGAAAACAGAACCTGCGATTTCAATACGCCATTATTCGGAAAGCTGCTGGAGGCTGCAAAGCGGCATGGTGATGACGGCAGGAAGAATACGGAATCAGCATTTATGAACAGTAGGTACCTTGATTGTCTTATGGATTATAACCGGAAATCGGAGGGAAGAGTGACTTCAGGGGTTCTGTTTGATGATGGCTGCTATGTGGCTTGTCTTTCCGATTATACCCTGGCAATTAACGCCAATTCCCCTCACAAGGAAGGGGCATGGGAATTTATCCGCTTCCTGATCGGGGAGGAGAACCAGTGCGGAGACTTGACATATCATGAAGCGCCGGTAAACAGAAAGGCGTTTGAATTATGGACCCAGTGGTGTATCTATGAACTGACGGAAATGAAATATGTAAATGGGGTCAGGTCTTTTCCGGCATACTATGGTACGGATGTCTCGGAAGAAAGGCAGGCGGAGTATAGAAAGGTATTAGAGGAAGCCAGGCCTCTGCCCATCAGGACAGAACCTATCGTTGAGATTATTCTTGAGGAGGCGGAGGATTATTTCAATGGATATAAGAATGCAGAGGAGATCAGCAGGGTGGTGGGCAACCGGGTACAGCTCTACTTGAATGAGGGATAATGAGTATTTCACTTTCCTAATCATGTATCATCCAATCCAGTTATCTGGTCTTAAAATATTGCTGTTGCAGGGGCAAATGAGTTCTGGTAAAATGAGCTGTGTGGGTGATAAGACAAAATATCTGAGAAAAGCACAGAGGTAAGGAGGTAATTATGTCTAATTGGGAAAAAATGACAGATGATTTTCTAAAGAATTTTGTTCCTGATGTTTATCAAGAGGATATTTATGCGATTGATTATACGAAACTGAGGGAAAAGGGGATAGAGCTGATTACATTTGATTTGGATGAAACCATCGCTCCTAAATCAATGGCGAAACCGCCCCGCGCAGCAATCGTTCAGATTTCGGTTTTGAAAGAACAGGGTTTTAAGGTTTGGTTATTATCCAATACCAGTCCTGCGAGAGTAAAAAAGTTTGCAGAGCGGATGGGTGTGGAGTATATAGCAAGGGCAAAGAAACCGTCCACGGAACATTTTCAGGAAATCAAAGATAATTGTGGGCTGAGGAAAGACCAAATGGCACATGTTGGCAATAGCATTATGAATGATGTGGCAGGTGGTAAATCATTTGGTATCACAACTTGTTTGGTCAGACGTTGTGAAAGTCACAGTGTTCTTGCGGTTGACAAAAAACTGGAAAAAGAACTGGAAAAGCGCGGACTGTGGCATAAACACCATAAAGAACAAAAAGAAGATCAATATTATCAACTTGGTGAGAGGCAACAAACTTGAGAAAGGTCAATTCCTTTTTATGGTCTTCCGCACACGATTTGCAATATAAATTGTCACCAGTTCAAGTCCGGTCATTCCAAGGATAATACCAAGATATAAGAAAACTTTTGAAGTCCGGGGTGACAGCGAAGCCAAAAATTCCCCGGCGCGTATGGACAGGAGCATATACTGGCAATCCAGGTGCGTCAGCATAATTGTCAGTGAATTCGCTCCCAGGAAGCAGAGCCATTTCCAGTCAGGGATATTTCTGCATATAAAAACAATACCCATGGTACCCAGATAGGCACAGAGTAGATAAACCGGCAGGTTGCGGAAGTTCATATACCGCATATCACAGTCACCGTTATGGAGACTTAGGATAACCGTCAGGATAAGGCACAATGTTCCGGTCAAAAGCTCTCCACACAATCGTTTCGTCGATTTCCGGGAAGCCTCCAGCTTCTCAAGTCCTTTCATTGTCACATATCCCAGCGCCAGAAAACCTGTGCCGGCGGCTGACCGGAAAAGCATATACATAAATCCCAAAAGCCACCGCTCCCACAGGGTCTCTGCCAGTAATATGCCGAAAACCCAGGGTTTCAGATAACAGGCCAAAAGCGCTGTCATGGCAGACAGAGCAATTGCACAGCTTTTCCCTGTCTTCTGGATTAGCCACAGAAAGAAAAGCTGCGCAAAAAAAAGTGCGCTTAAAAACCACAGGACGGATATGCCGTCAAAGTTTACAGCCTGTATCACAAATTCCCGAATCTGCTCCGCTGTCAGCGATCCCGATATGTAGTGGAAATAGCCGCCGTAAATCAGCAAGTATATCACGCTGAATATTCCATATGGCAGCAGGAGGCTTTTACATTTCCGGGACAGGATTTGTCTAAAAGGGCGCTGTTCCTCCCCTTTATGACAGATCAACATTCCTGAAACAATAAAAAAAAGAGGCATATGGAAGGATGTAATTACCGTGAACACGTTATGGGCAAGATACCCGCTGTGTCCGGCTACCACAAGGATAATGCCGACTCCCTTTACCATATCCAGATAAGCAATCCGTTTTTTTTCCATTGTCTCTCCTTCATTTGAATTCGTTCATGCGAACTGTTGTTCATGTGTATATCATATCATATTCCCTATCTATGTCAAGGGGGTTTTTGAGAGTATGTGACTGCTTGCGCCAAAATGAGCGAATTTGGCTCATTGTGTGTGCATTATGTTGCTTTGAACGAAGTAACCTATTTGTTACTTTTCACACCTACGCCACCGCGAGGCGTTTTCACGCGCTTTATGCGTG
>CAMWLE010000122.1 GCA_947175015.1 uncultured bacterium | reverse complement strand
CAAAATTGTCCGTGGCAAAGCTGCCCCAGACAATAATCAAAACAGCTCGTCTCCGGCTTATGATACCCTATTTGTTCCGAGATAAAGATACCATCCATCACTTCCGCAAGTCCTGAGAGCTCCAGTTTGCTGCGCTGGGTAGATGTAACCCCATTTGTGATCACATACTGTTTTACCTGTCCTTGCAATCTCTTACAGATTGTCAAAGAATCATCCAGATAAGAAAAAACACTGCCCAATGCAGTCTGATATTCCCGGCGAAACGCCTCCACATCCACACCTTCTATTCCCAACGCTGAAAACAGTGCAGTAAATCGGCCCGGCAACAGTTCATTTTTGGTAATCTCACCTAATTCCAGGCGTTTCCAATAATCATCGTTAATCCGGGCGTACAGACATATCTCTTCTTCTGTGATTTCACGTCCAATGGTGTGAAAGCATTTCTTAAGCGCATATCTCTGGGAATAGTCAAAATCCAAAAGTGTGCCGTCTACATCCCATAAGATCGTTGTAAATCTATGATTCACGTGCGATCACCATTTTCTGAAATACTTGCAGTTCCTGCGTTTTTTTTCTTCGCCATGGTAATCCCAATGGTTGTAGCAATGCCTGCCACCACTACAATAATTACCAACAATACCAGATACGACATAAATGTGTTCACAAAATTAATCATAACATTACCCTCTTCCTGTATTACATGATATTTTCGTTCGGATATACTAACAAAATAGAATGAAAGCCGAACGATAACCTGCATAGCTTCTTCTGCTAACAAGTATAGCAAACAAACACACTTTCGTCAAGAGATTACAGAAACGACTATTACTATATAATCGTTTCAAAAGTTACTGTTCCTCTTGATGATTCACCCACACACCTGTTGCCGCAAAATGCTCTGCCTGCGAAGTTGCTTTTTCAATGATTTCCTGTTGATATCCCATCAATGCCAACAGCTTAATTGCGTTTCTGGTCGTTGCCTTACCTGGCTGCAGCTTATAATTGAAGAAGACATCCCCATCACGTACATCCTCTTCAAAGTGATAGTTCTCAAAATCATCCTGCAAAATTTCTGTCAGTTCAATATCATGCGTAGCGGCAAAACAGAGGATATTGGAATGACTTAATGTTTTCAATATCTGTGTTGAAGCGGCAATTCTTTCAATGGTATTGGTACCTCTAAGCACTTCGTCCACAAAACATAACACAGGACTTGTCCCTGTTGACGCGGCATCCAGAATCCGCTTCAAAGCTTTGATTTCTACAATATAATAACTCTCTCCGGAAGTGATATCATCACGCAGCGCCATGGACGAGTATACATGGAAAAAGGGCGCCCGATATTTACCGGCAGCACAAGTATGAATAGTCTGTGCCAAAATGGCATTGATGGCTATTGTTTTCAGGAAAGTAGATTTTCCAGAAGCATTTGATCCTGTGAGAAGTACTCCTTTCTCAGCAAAAATTCCGCTTTTTACGGGATTTTCCAGCAATGGATGATATCCATCCAGGATCTTTAGTGACAAATTTTCCGTTTGCCCCTTTTCTCCGGTGATAAATTCCGGAACACACCATCCTACAATTGCGTCTTCCCGGACGACATTATCCTCTGACAATGCCGACGCCTGCAAGGAAGTCCGGAACGCCCATATGGATATTGCCGTTTCCATAGCACCCACCACCTGAATCAGGCTGTCCACATCCTCCATACGCTCTCTTAAGACGCTCAGCATGCTGTTGAATTTGATCAAGTCCACATGAAACACCATGCGAATGTAATCAAACAACACTGCCAGAATATCTCCTGATGAATTGCCCCGCTGCGGCGACATAACCCAATAGGAATTCTGCCGCATGCCTTGCAGATGCTTTCTGGCTCTGCGCATCCTGTCCCATTCATCATGACATACTGGTATGGATATTTTCTCCAGTTCCCCACATACGTGCATGAGTCTCATAATATAAGAGAAACTGGTGATATAAGGATCTATTTCATTTTTCTCCTTGAAATATGTCAGGATATTGTAGATAATCAACAGTACAATGCCCAAGATACCCACAGAAAACTGCACCCACAAAAGTCCGATCAACGGCAAAAACAGCAGATCACACAGGATATTTTTCCTGCTGGAACGTGTTCCCAACAGATCCAGGTTATCCAGATAATCATAAAGTGAGTATTTCCCGGTATATCCGAGTTTACTCACAGCAAACTGTAGCTGCACTCTCTCATCGGGATGTTCTCCAAAAAACCGGATCACTTCTTCCAAATGCTCCAGTTCACCCGAATCCTGTTTTAATGTTCTCAGGGTATAATATAAATATTCTTCCCCTGATGCGGAAAGCGTGTAATTCATTCGCTTGAATACTTCATCCATCCCCAGATCATTCCAGGTAATATTGTCCAACTGCCCTTCCTGTTTATGTCTCTTAAAAAAGCTATCCATTCTTTCAAAACGTTCCAGAGGGTAGTTCTTTTCTATTAATTTGCCATAATCCTCATACAGAGATCGAATAAATTCCTTTTTTTGCTTCCTGGCACGAACTGCTTCCAGGATAAATATCACCAATACAAACGCTGCCAGTGCCAAAACAAAAACCACATATTCCATATACCTCTCCTGAAAAGCTCCTTTCGATGAAATTCCCATATCTGTTTCTTTTTTATGGAATGCTTCTCTCTAATAAAAAATAAGAAAAGCATTCCTTTCTCCTTCGGAGCTGGTTCAATATAATATTACCGCTGCAATTATGCGACCAGGAAGAATTTCAACAAGAAAATAGCGGAAAGCACATAGGTCAATACAGATACATCCTTAGCCTTTCCAGTGAACAATTTAATTACAGTATAGGCAATTAATCCAATACCAATCGCATGTCCGATGGAACCGGATACCGGCATGGCAATCAGCATCAATGCCACAGGCACAGTTTCCGCCATATCGTCAAAATGTACATTCTTCAAACCGGTAAGCATCAACACACCTACATAAATCAATGCCGATGAAGTTGCAGCAGCAGGAATGATGGCTGCTATCGGGGCAATAAACATACATGCCAGGAACACAATACCTGTTGTCAATGCGGTAAGCCCGGTCCGTCCGCCTGCTTCCACACCGGAGGCGGATTCTACGAAAGTAGTAACCGTAGAAGTACCGGTTGCAGAACCAACCACCGTTCCTACGGCATCTGCCAGCAACGCTTCCTTCATTTTCGGCATTTTACCATTCTTGTCCAGCATTCCGGCACGACTTGCAGTACCTACCAATGTACCGATGGTGTCAAACATATCAATAATACAGAAAGTTACAATCAATGTTACAATGGTGAACCCTTCAATTTGAGCAAATCCGCTGAAATTAAATTTAAACAGAGTCGTTTCAGCCATATCTTTGAACGGGGGTAAAAAAGAAGCTCCCGCCAAAGAAGCAAAAGGATTGACGTGCAGGAAAATGGCTTCACCTGCCCAGTAAATCACACTGGCAGCCAACATGCCGAGAATCACTGCCGCTTTTACACCTTTTTGCGCCAGAATCACAATAATAAACAGACCGATGAACATGGTTGCAACTGTCAACACCATACTTGCATAACCGGAACCCATAGTATTCTTTGCCAAACTTGCCGTCAGGGAGCCGAAGAAGTCACGCATGACATAGAACGGGCCTCCTGTCTCTGAATACACGCCTACATTGGAGCCAATACCAATGTTCATCAACATCATACCAATGGCAGGCGCTATGCCAAGACGAACTCCCAGCGGAATGGCATCCACAATTTTCTCACGTACATTCAGCACAGACAGAATCACGAAAACAATTCCTTCCACCAGAATAATACACAGAGCCGCTTGAAAAGATTGCAGATAGGTCATTCCGGTCAGGTTAACGATATTTGCCACCACCACTGCAAAGAAGCTGTTAAGCCCCATACCTGGCGCCATTGCGAAGGGCTTGTTTGCCACGAATGCCATTACAAACATACCTACTGCTGAAGCAATACAGGTTGCAAGGAACACACCATTCCACAAGTTTGCGCCTTCCGCACCAAATCCTGTCAGCAAATTGGGATTCAGAGCGATAATGTAAGCCATTGTCATAAAGGTCGTGAGCCCGGCTATAATCTCGGTTCTTACTGTGGATTTGTTCGCTTTCAGCTGAAAAAGTTTCTCTAACATCTCTCTCCTCCTATTGAAGTTCCGTATCAGCCAGTCCAGCACCCTGCAAGTGGGATGAATTTTCGGCCGCCAAATGCTACGTCCGTAAATTCATCCGGGGTGCTGAACAGGCTGATACTGTTTTGAAGTTCCGTATCAGCCAGTCCAGCACCCTGCAAGTGGGATGAATTTTCGGCC
>CAMWLE010000121.1 GCA_947175015.1 uncultured bacterium | reverse complement strand
TCAGGGGTTTCTATCATATGCTTTTCCTTTAAATATTCGACACAGCATGAATACCACCATTCTAGCTGCCGCTGCGATTTATCTTCAAAATAACCTATTTTCATTTTACCCTGCTTCACATATTCCGTAAATAGATCATATGCATTTTCTACCCGGACACACTTCGTTACTTCAATAGGTTCTGTCGCCAGTCTCGCACATGGAATATTTTTGAATGGGATGACTTGATTTTCTTCTGCAAGGACTTCGTAGATATATCCACTGACACCTTCCGATACTTCTTTCAGCGCATTCGGGTACAGTTCGTGATAGACCGGTATATCATTTCCGCCTTCAAATCCATAAGGAAACCAATAATAGGGCCTTTCCACGGCGTTGCACAAATAGAATGCGGCAACCACATCTATTGTGGTCATGTATACATATGGCCGGTCATGATCAGCCTGATTGGGTTTTAATACTTTAATATTTCCGGTGTTACTTCCATGATATAGTATCATAACAACCTTCCTTAACTTCCGATTTACATTTGATTATAAAATATGTTTCTAATACGTGCAATGTATATTTATAAGCACTTTTTCAATGGGAACACAATTCCGAAAAGGGAGATTATTTTCGTAAAAACTCCTGCGCATTTTTTCATCAAAGCACAAGCAATCCATAACCACCTTACTCGTTCCCCTGCAGATCATCCCCGTCAAAAACCTCTGCAATGGGCGCTCCGGCCGGAACCATGGGGAACACCTTATCATCCTCAGGAATCACACACTCAATCAGCACCGGCGCTTTCATGGCAATGGCTTTCTCCAACGCAGGCGCCATCTCTTCCTTTTTGGTCACACGGATTGCTGCGCATCCCAGGCCCTCCGCCACTTTACAGAAATCCACCTTGTCATGAAGCACTGTCTGAGAATAACGTTTTCCATAGAAAAGTGTCTGCCACTGGCGTACCATTCCAAGCACATGATTGTTAATCACTACCTGAATTATGGGAATATTGTATCGGCTTGCCGTGGCAAGTTCATTCATATTCATGCGGAAACATCCGTCTCCCGCAATGTTAATACAAAGCTTATCAGGCTGCCCTGCCTGAGCGCCGATGCAGGCGCCAAGGCCATATCCCATGGTTCCCAAACCGCCGGAAGACAAAAAGGTACGGGGCTTTGTGTAATGGTAATACTGCGCCGCCCACATCTGATGCTGCCCCACATCCGTTGTAATAATCGCTTCTCCCCCTGTCACCTTGTCAATGGTTTCCATAATGAAAGGACAGGATAAATGAGTGGTATCATATTTCAAAGGATATTTCTCTTTCAAGCCGCTGATTTCCTGCATCCATTCTCCATGCTGCTGTTTCTCCAATCTCTTGTTCAACTCCTGAAGCACCAGCTTCAAATCACCTACCAGACTGGCATCCACACGGATATTTTTGTTCACTTCCGCAGCATCCACATCAATATGGATAATTTTCGCATTCTCAGCAAACTTCTTCGGATTGCCGATTACACGGTCAGAGAATCTTGCCCCCAGCGCAATCAATAAATCACACTGGCTCACGCCCAGGTTGGAGGCTTTCGTGCCATGCATACCGATCATGCCGGTATACCGGCTGCTCCTGCCGTCAAATCCGCCCTTTCCCATAAGGGTATCACACACAGGCGCATCCACCAGCTCCGCAAAATCAGCCACCTCCTGATAAGCATCCGATAGTATCGCGCCGCCGCCCAAATAGATAAACGGCTTCTTTGCCTCCTGCAGATACTTCATTACCTGCTCTATTTCCTGCTCTGTATAAGAGACTGTACGCGCCGGTTCCGCCACCGACACCGGTGTAAATTCACACACTGCCGCCGTTACATCCTTTGTGATATCCACCAGAACCGGCCCGGGCCGTCCGCTTTTTGCTATGGTAAATGCACGCCTCAATGTATTTGCAAGGTCCTCTACATTTTTTACAATATAACCATGCTTTGTAATAGGCATGGTCACACCTGCAATGTCCACCTCCTGAAAGCTGTCCTTGCCCAGCATAGGAAGGGTCACATTGGCGGTGATAGCCACCATGGGAACCGAATCCATAAATGCTGTGGCAATCCCTGTGACAAGATTGGTAGCGCCGGGACCGCTGGTTGCCAGACATACCCCTACCTTGCCGGTTGCTCTGGCATAACCGTCCGCCGCATGTGCTGCACCCTGTTCATGAGATGTCAATATATGATTGATTTCGTCGCTATGCTTGTAGAGCGCATCATAAATATTTAAAATCGCGCCGCCCGGATAACCAAATACCGTATCCACACCTTGCTCTTTCAGACATTCTACAACGATTTCAGAACCATTTAACTGCATATGTCAATCCTCCATTTTAGTACCGCATCCACCCTTCCGCACCCATATATGGCGGATGAATTTTCGGCTGCTTAATACATGTGTCCCCAAATCCATCCGAATGCTTATGGGCGGATGCTGTTTTTTATAAACCAATCGGCTTTATCATATTGCTGCGAATCACTATTTGTCATTTTGTGTTTTCCGGGAATCTGGAATTTCCAGCACCGCACCTTTGTTACCGCTTGTAACAAGTTCCCGATATCTGGACAGATATCCTCCTGTTATCTTAGGCTCTCTGGGCTGCCATTTTGCACGCCGCTCTTCCAATACTTCATCGGATACCAATACTTCCAGCTTGTTCTCCGGAATATTGATGCTGATCATATCCCCTTCTTCCACCAGCGCAATGGGTCCGCCCACTGCCGCTTCCGGGGATACATGCCCGATTGACGCGCCTCTGGAAGCGCCGGAGAATCGTCCATCCGTAATCAAAGCCACACTGGAACCCAGCCCCATACCCGCAATGGCAGAAGTAGGATTCAGCATTTCTCTCATGCCCGGACCACCCTTGGGACCTTCATAGCGGATCACAACCACATCCCCAGCCACGATTTTACCGCCCTTGATGGCATCAATGGCATCCTCTTCACAGTCAAATACCCTGGCCGGCCCCTGATGCACCAGCATTTCAGGCACCACGGCAGAACGCTTGACCACACCGCTGTCCGGTGCCAGATTCCCTTTCAGAATCGCAATACCGCCGGTCTCGGAATAAGGATTCTCCGCCGGACGAATCACTTCGGGATTCCGGTTTTTACAATTCTTGATATTTTCCCCAATGGTGGTGCCGTTTACAGTCATACAGTCTAAGTTCAGAAGATTTTTCTTCGTCAGTTCGTTCATCACCGCATAGACACCGCCGGCCTCATTCAAATCCTCCATATAAGTAGGGCCTGCCGGCGCCAGGTGGCAGAGATTCGGTGTTTTCGCAGACAATTCATTTGCTATATCCAGATTCAGATTAACACCTGCTTCTTTTGCTATGGCAGGAATGTGCAGCATGGTATTGGTAGAACAGCCAAGCGCCATATCCACTGTCAGCGCATTCATAAATGCCGCTTCCGTCATAATGTCTCTGGGTTTAATATCCTTCTCCACCAGTTCCATAATCTTCATACCTGCATGCTTCGCCAGCCGGATACGCTCGGAATACACCGCCGGAACAGTACCGTTCCCCTTCAGTCCCATACCGATAGCCTCTGTGAGACAATTCATGGAATTAGCAGTATACATACCGGAACAGGAACCACAGGTAGGACATACCTTTTCTTCATATTCACAGAGTTCTTCCATGGTCATGGTACCTGCGGCTACGCTGCCCACTGCCTCGAACATGGAAGAAAGACTCTTCTTCTGCCCATGAACACGGCCCGCAAGCATAGGACCGCCCGACACAAATATGGTAGGAATATTCACTCTCGCCGCTGCCATCAGAAGCCCCGGCACATTCTTATCACAGTTGGGAATACATACCAAACCGTCAAAGCCATGAGCCAATGCCATACATTCTGTGCTGTCCGCAATCAAATCTCTGGTCACCAGAGAATATTTCATTCCCACATGTCCCATGGCGATGCCATCGCACACCGCAATTGCCGGAAACATAATCGGCGTGCCGCCTGCCATGGCAACACCCATTTTCACTGCCTCCGCAATTTTATCCAGGTTCATATGACCGGGTACGATTTCATTATAGGAACAGACAATGCCTATCAATGGTCGCTGTCTCTCTTCCTCCGTATATCCAAGTGCATTAAATAAGCTTCTGTGGGGCGCCTGCGCCGCCCCCGTTTTCACGGAATCACTTCTCATAATTTTGCCTCCATTCCAGTTCCGCATTTTCCCTCACAATGCCCACCTACCTGGATGTATTTCCGGCCGCCAAAAACATGCGTCCGTAAATCCATCCGGGCATTGTGCGGGCAAATGCTGTTTTTTATATTCCAGTTCCGCATTCGCCCTCACAATGCCCCTATTACCTGGATGTATTTCCGGCCGCCAATAGCATGCGTCCGTAAATCCATCCGGGCATTGTGCGGGCAAATGCTGTTTTTTATATT
>CAMWLE010000120.1 GCA_947175015.1 uncultured bacterium | reverse complement strand
CATATTGGTCACATTGCCGGTATCGAAGCCACTTATATCCACGCTCTGCAAATTCTCACATTCCTGAAACAATCCATACGCATTCGTCATCCCCGACACATTTATTTCTGCCGATATGATACTTTCCCTATATGGCGCCCAAGGTATACCTGCATAAGGATTCGAAAAGTCCCCTGTCCCGCTCACCGTCAATTTACCATTAGCATCAATCACCCAGGAAATACTCCCATCCACGCCACTGGCACTATTCCTGCCGGCGTCACCGGCAGAAACTGAACTGATCCCTGCATTAACCTGTCTTTCCTGCATTTCTCCAGCCGCATCGCCGCCGGACACAGAATTGCTGTCCTCTAAATTATTTAACACATTCTCATTTCTGCTGCTTCCGTCGCCGCCGCTGACGGTTCCTTCCGCCATAGAAGGAAATACTGGTAACGCCAGCAAAACAGCCAGCAAAACACCCAGACCTCTTTTTCCAAGCCTATTCCAGAGTCTCATTTTGCCTTTTACTCTTGTCCCGCCTTCTATGCGCATTTCTAATGCAGCTCTTACCCCAGTCCCTTTTTCCATCCTTTTTTCTGTTCTCATTCCTGTTCTTCCCCCTGTTCCTGTATTGTGTACATTTTTCATTTCACTTTTGTTCCGCACTATACCATATCTGTTTTCCGCCATTTTGGGACAACAACCCTGTAATTCCCTCAAAGAATATGATATACTTATCCGCCAGAATGCCGTACCTCTCTCCGCAGAGCTGGTATATTTCAGTAATAATATAGTCTCCTTATATTGTCAAGGGATTTTCCTTAATAAATCGAGGGATTTTAATGTTTATCTCTCAGATAAATGAACAAAAAATCAGGCACCAACCTGAAAAAGATACGAGAGTTTGAATAAAATAGCTAATGCTGAAGCATCATCTGCTGAGCTGCATCAGCAACTCCTATTTTGCAGATGTTACCTCACAGGCAATCAGCGGACACTATACGATCAGCCGGCTTCCGCACCTGTTGGAGCATCTTTCTGAAAAAAACAGAGCCTTTTAGTTTATGGACTTTTACTTCTGGAAAAGCTTCGCAGCCCGGGACAGAATTCATGACCTAATGCCCTATCTCCGGCATCAGTGCCACCTGATGCCGGCATAAATGTACTCGGAAACGCAATATGCCGGCCTGCTGGTCTTTTCGCCTTTGGACGGCTGTTGCGTTTCACCTCTATAGCATCCGGAATAGACCGGCTGATCTCATGTAAATGCTTTTTCGTTGTAAATATCGTTAATTTTATTTGCTTTTTCGTTATTCTATGCAGTTTGTGTTCTTGCTTTTTCGTAAAAATTATAGTATCCTACAAGCACAAACCTGTTAATATACTTACAAACCGCCGATTTCTTTATCACTATTGCATTCTTGCTTTAGAAAGGCTCACAAAAACCATACTAATACCAGGAGGGACCATCCTATGCTGAAAAGAAAAATTTACGATGAATTGCTTGATTGGAAACGCAAAAGCAATGGACAGACTGCACTTTTGATTGATGGAGCCCGCCGTGTCGGCAAAAGCTATATTGCAGAATTATTTGCCAGGCAGGAATACAAGAGCCACATTATAATTGATTTCGGTAATGCGCCACAGGATATCTGTGATCTCTTCATCCACGAAAGCTATGATCTTGATTTATTGTTTGCAAAACTGTCTGTATTTTACTCCACTGTACTTCACAAGCGTGAATCACTGATCGTCTTTGACGAAGTGCAGCAATTTCCAAGAGCAAGACAGCTAATTAAGTACCTGGTTGCTGATGGCCGATATGACTTTCTTGAAACAGGATTTCTCATTCGTTTAAAAAAGAACACTGAGAATATCATAATACCCTCAGAAGAGGAACACAAAGAAATGTTCCCCATGGATTTTGAAGAGTTTCTATGGGCTCTAGGTGACGAAACAACTATACCTCTGATCCGCAAATGCTTTGAGACTAAAGCTCCCCTTGGGCAAGCTCTTCACCGCAAGATCATGAATGATTTTCGACAATATGTTCTGGTAGGCGGAATGCCGCAGTCAGTACTTGCCTATCAGAATGAAAAAAACTTCGCCGCCTCTGATGAAGCCAAACGCAGAATTCTGCACCTTTACCGGGACGATGTATCTAAATTTGCCGGAGGATACGAGGAAAAGGTTTACGCTGTTTTTGACGGTATTCCCGGTCAGCTTTCCAAAAAGGAAAAGAAGTATAAGCTTTCCTCACTCAACAAAAACGCCCGCTTCCATTCCTATGAAGATTCCTTTATTTGGCTGAATGAAGCTATGGTAACAAACATATGCCTTAATGCCACAGATCCCAATGCGGGTCTGGCCCTCAGCGCGGATAATTCCACTCAGAAGTGCTATATGGCAGATACCGGATTGCTTGTCACACACACATTTATGGATACTGCATTCACAGATAATGAACTATATAAAGCCATACTTTTTGATAAGCTTGATATTAACGAGGGCATGATCATGGAAAATATTGTGGCGCAGATGCTCCGCCGCAATGGCCACAAACTCTACTTCTACTCTCGGAATGATAATATCAGTCGTGAAAACCATATGGAGATCGATTTCCTGATTATCGAAAAAGGAAAGATATCTCCTATAGAAGTGAAATCCGGCAATTACCGCTCTCACTCCTCCCTTGATAAATTCAGGAAAAAGTTTTCCTCGAAAATCGGAACTTCCTATATTCTCTATCCAAAGGACGTCATGGAAAAAGACGGTATATGGCATCTGCCGCTTTACATGACAATGTTTTTATGAGTGTTCAGTTTTCTGCAGCATATCGCACAGGGAACGGATATACCGCATATCTTGTACAGAGATATCCGCTCCCTTTTTTAATACCTTCTGCTGCCCTTCGCCAGATGCATTATAGCACTTCATACAGTGCCTGATGAAGCTTGCAGTACTGCTTTTATCAAAACAATCACAATGCAGGAATCTTCAGCAACATTCCGCCGCGGATTTTCCCCGGATTAGTGATCACCGCTCTGTTAGCCTCGTAGATCCATCTCCAAAGCCTTCCGTCGCCGTATACCCTCTGAGCGATCTTCCACAGGTTATCTCCGGAAGCCACTCGATAGGTGTTATCATACTCACCGGATTCTGTGGATGCTTTGTCCTTTGTCAGATAGATGGTCAGCCTCTGCCCAACGTAGATCCTATTGGGATTCCGGATCAGACTGGCATTATCGGCATAAATTTTTCTCCAATAATCACCACTGCCGTAAAACTTCACAGCTATCTTTCTCAGGTTATCGCCAGGCATTACAGTGTAGATGATGATGGTGATCTCATCCGTTTCAGATGCCGGAAGATTGATGTCAGAAATACCATTTCCATTATTGCTTTCATTACTAAAATTATCGTTATTCCCGCTGTTTCCGGTATTTCCACTATTACTGCTCCCATTGTTACCATTATTATTGCTTCCGGTATTGTTGTTTCCATTTCCGCCGCTATTTCCGTTATCACCAGTATTACCGTTTCCGCCATTTCCACCCGGATTGGAAATCTCCGATACTACAAAATTTTGTGCCGCACGTCTCAGTTCGTTAGAGTCCTGGGTGCGAAATTCAATTCCCAACGTATGAGTCCCTGTCCCCTTTCTGGTCAATGTTTGATTCAATATGGTGATCCTTGTACTGCCTGCTTCTGAGGTGTAATCCGTTCCTTTCGACAATTTTTCCCCGTCCAGATACAGATCCACAAACTCCGCATATTCCCCCTTGGAGATCAGAACTTGGCTTTCGCTTCCAGGCAAAGCATTCAGACTCATATTGGGCACAGGCTGAATAATATCATAGCCTGGATCCGTAGCAGTCCCGATATTTGCATCTGTGTTATCTTTTACGATCAGCGTCAGCTGTGCGTAAGAGGGCAGGAAATCAGGATTACTGTAATCCGCCCGCACCGTTATGGGAAATTCTCCTGTTTCCAGAGGCACGCCATATATTTCGCCCGTGGCCGGATACATCTGAAGCCCCTCCGCCAGCCTGCCCTCCACAATAGAGAAGGTTACTGTATTCCAGTCATATTCGTTATTAGTCTGCACTGTGTAGGAATAAGGCACATATTTTACCCGGATTACATCCTCCATGTTCAGATCCGGTGTGGTGGTGGTGATTTCCGGAGTACCTTTTGTATAATGTCTGGTCAGCTTTACGCTGTAGCTCAGGTTCTGGGGAAGCTCCGGTACCTCTGTACCGTCGGGGGTAAGCCAGACGGTACCTGCTTTTGTTGGCAATAGAGAGGCTACATTTACATTTTGTGGTGTCTGGATCTCTGATAAGTTATCACTACCAGTAAATATTTTTTTCATGCCATCATATTCATCTTCTATTACCCGGCTTGCATCAAAACTGCTCAAATCCAAGTTCTTCAGACTGCTACAATGTTCAAACATACCCCCCATACTTGTCACATTGCTGGTATCAAATCCGCTTACATCCACACTT
>CAMWLE010000119.1 GCA_947175015.1 uncultured bacterium | reverse complement strand
GTTCCGAGACTGTTTTTATATTCCAGTTCCGTCTCTACACTACAGCACCCATTTCGGGAAAGGAATTTTCATCTACAAATAATTAGCTGAAATTTCCTTTCGGGTGCTTCCGTTCCGAGACTGTTTTTATATTCCAGTTCCGTCTCTACACTACAGCACCCATTTCGGGAACCCCCTCCATACTTATAATGTTTCAATGAGGGCAATTCTTCTTTTATGACGTTCTTCGTCAGAAAATTCTGTGTTCAGGAATACATCCACAATTTCCAACGCCAGATTTGTCCCCACAATTCCCGCTCCCATAGCCAACACATTGGCATCGTTGTGAAGCCTCGTCATCTTGGCTGAAAAACTGTCTCCGCACAGAGCACAACGAATTCCGGGGACCTTGTTGGCAGAAATGCTGATACCAATACCTGTGGTACAGATCACAATCCCCCGTTCACATCTTCCCTCCGCAACAGCTTTTGCCACCGCATGACCAAATAGCGCATAGTCACAGCTTTCCTTGTCATGACATCCCATATCCTCATAGGGAATATTCTTTTCCTCCAAATATTGGATCACATTTTGTTTCAATTCATAACCACCATGGTCGCTTCCTATTGCTATCATAACTGCCTCCTGTTCTTCAACATTACATCTGGTTTAATACCCGCCACCATCTCATCCACACTTCCCGTCATGCCGCTTCAGCGTTACAAACAATCCGTGAGAAAACGCTACACTTGCGTTTTTCAGTGTGAGAAAAGTCTGTTGCGCAGACTTTTTCTCACACTTTTACCACACAATGCCCTGCTGCCTTCAGCAGACGATTCATAATAGCCTGTCCCAATCCCTGCGTTGGAAAACTCTCCGAATAAATTTTTGTAACCTTTTCTTCATCAAACTCCCGCAAAGCAGCAAACAGATTCCTGGCAACTGCCGCTTCATCCTCACGACTTCCGATACATTTTATCACATCAGCATGATATTGTTCAAGCTGTTCCCTGGTTCCAAGAATTCCCGTTTTCTCCCCTGCCTTGTTGTCCAGATCTGCCTGTGCATTAATATAATCAGCCACCTGTCCCGGCTCTCCTTCCACAATTACCAGGCTGCCTGACGGTGCATAATGACGGTATTTCATTCCTGGCGCCCTGGGCGCTTCCCCACTGTCATCCCGCATCATTGTAACATCTATGGCAACTTCCCCCAGCACACGCTCCAGCATTTCCTGTGTAATATATCCTGGCCGCAAAATCCGGGGCGGCTCCACTGTCATATCTATGATAGTAGATTCCACGCCGATTCCAACCTCACCGCCATCCACTATCATCTCTATCCGACCATCCATATCTTCCACCACATGCTTTGCCCTGGTAGGACTCGGCTTACCGGAAGCATTGGCACTGGGTGCAGCAACAAAACCGCCTCCATACTCGATCAGTTTCCTGGCAGCAGGATGTGACGGGAAACGTACCGCAACAGTATCCAGCCCGCCTGTGGTCTCATAAGGCACCTTCTCTGCCTTATATAATATCATGGTAAGCGGTCCCGGCCAAAAAGCCTCTCCAATCTTCACCGCCGCTTCCGGCATCTCTTTTACGATTTGGTAAATATCCTCAAATTTGTTGATATGTATAATCAATGGATTGTCCAAAGGACGCCCCTTTGCCGCATATATTTTCACTGAGACCTCCGGATTCAGCGCATTCCCTCCAAGCCCATACACCGTTTCCGTTGGAAAAGCCACCAACCCGCCCATGCGCAGAATTTCTCCTGCCCGCATCAGACCTTTCTCATCCTCAGAACTGACACAATCCTGCCCTATCTTTATGATCTCCGTTTCCATATCTCCATATCTCCACATTACCCTTTTGCGGCAATCCACACACTCTCCGCCACATGACTTTTCAATAGCTTTCGTCCATTTATATCTGATTTTAAGTATAACATATATTTTCAAAATGTAAAGATATATTGCAAATCCACCTAATTTATGCCAAAATCAGATTCTGTAACAGAATATTCCACCAATGGAATCTAATGCTAATTGGTTAATACATTTGATGCAAAAAAATGCCGCATCAGGTTTATTATCATCAAACCATAATGCGGCACTTCCATTTTGCTTTTTCACTTTGCCATTCACCTTTCTTTTCTGCCCTTGTATTGGAAATACTTGACAAAAAGTATGACGGCCAATCCCATGATAAGCACATGGGCAAATCTTTTCTTCCTCTTATTCCTTCTTATTGTCACATCCATTTTTGTTCCCATTCCTTTCTTATTATATCTGTAAGGGACTTGGCGATGTTATTCGCACACTCCCTTTCACCCTTCACGGATATTATACAAAGAATGAGAAATCTTCACCATCGAATCAGGTGACATTTCTGACATTTATGTGACATTTTTGTAAGGTATGGTAAATTTAGCATATGAATAAGATCTATTATGCCAGAAATCTCAATACCCATTCTCGATAAGCTTCTCCCACTTGCAGTTCCATATCTGTCTCAATACGATTTCTTGCGGTAAGCACCTTCTGTTCACTGATCGGATTATATCCCTCCTTTTCATAAACAACATAATAGAGTCCAACACCGCGTTTTTGCCAGGCGGGAAGATCATTATAATTTATATGCTCCGAAAAAAGCAAATCATTTTTCCAGGAAATTGTCTTACCCTCCAACTCCTTCGTGGCCTGCCGGGGTGAAATTCCTTTCTTCCTCAGCATCCAGTAGCAATGTGCATTCAGAGAATTTCTATGTGCATCCTCCTGCCTCCACGCAAAATAATCTCCCACACATTCCAGATTCGGCAGAGGTACCACCCTACAGTCAAAACAAGCTGGTAGTCCCAGCTGCAATGACAGATATGCACTGGCTTCTCCTGCCAATACCGAATTGATCTTCCTGGTTTTTCGGCCAAAGGTATTGTCCTCCGGATGAAAGAGAAGAGAGATTTCGTCGCTCTCCGTATATCCATAAACAGTTCGGAATCCACATTCCATCAAATGCCGAACCGTACCAACCATGGCATCCCGAAACCTTGTGTCAAAAGGGGCTTCAAACTGGCAGACTTCTTTCGTCAATTTGGTAAAATTCCGGCCATCCAGACGTGCCACAAGGTATAGCTCCGGCCAAATCATCTGATCTAGAGACTGTTCGAACCGCCTCATCTTGTTGTCCAATTCATCAAAATTCATAATAACCTCCATGCTGTCGCTCTGTGCTCCTCATACTTCCAGCCATGCCCCCAGCGGCACAAACAATTCATAAGCTGCCGCAACCTTTAAGAACACAAGCGGACCTGTTCGCTTGCATTCTTCTGGAAATGACTTAAGAAACTTTCATTTCCTTAACACTTCCACTGCTCTACTACAAAATCCTCCTGCATCATCCTGACAAAATAAAGCTGATCAAAACCTTCCTTCATATGCGGCAGTTCCAGGCGATTGGATGTAGCTGCAATGGCCTTATCCGGAACCTGTGCCTTTCCTGTCCGGGTATGGTTCCTTACTATACAATCTCCAAGCACAGACTGAAAGAAATATCCCTTAATCTCATATCCATATTCCCTGGCAGCTTTGATATACCTGGCCCGATCTTCTGTTGTGGGATTGGTATTGTCCACCACAAAAGAACATCTGCTGCGAAAACACTCTTCCAGCAATAACCTTTCTTTATTCCGCGTATGTAATGTATCCAGATTAATATGTACATATTGAGATAGTTTTTGATGATAAAACGTGGATTTTCCGCTTGCCTGTAATCCTATCAAAATAATAGCCTGAGGAATGTTCCCCACCAATGTCTCCATACTAATTTCCTTCTGTCGTAACTTGATATCAATTTCATACGTCTCAGCATTCTCAAAATCAGAAATTGAAACACACCTTCATTGCTACATTATATCACAATATCAAGATCTATGCTACACAATCTTCAATCCACTCCATTCAAATATTGCAGTATTCCAATATGTATCGCCCATGCCACTCTTTCCTGATATTCCGGTGTACAGAGTTTTTCGGCTTCGGCACTATTGGACAAAAAGCCACACTCTACAATTACAATGGGAACATTCGTCTTCTTCAAAAGATAATAACTGTCATTAGCTTTAATTCGCCGGCTGTTCTCAGGATCTACCTTTTCCACCAGTTGTTCCTGGATACATTCTGCCAGCAATTCTCCCTGTACACTCCCTGTATAATAGAATACCTGTGCCCCATGAACATATTCCTCCGGATAACTGTTCTGATGGATACTGACCGTCACCATGGGTTTTGTTTCTTCTATCAATTCTATTCTCCGCTTCATGTCCTGTACTTTTTTGTTGGAAGCATTGGCATCATACAATCCTTCATCTGACTCCCGCGTCATTACCACCTCAATGTCGCTTTCCTCTAGAAATTGTTTTACCAGCCTTGCAATCTCCAAATTCACATCCTTTTCATTTGCACCATTGATTCCTACCTTACCTGGGTCGTCACCCCCATGTGGCGGCGGTAACTTGCGGTAAAATGATACTGATGTGATACGCTTTA
>CAMWLE010000118.1 GCA_947175015.1 uncultured bacterium | reverse complement strand
TTTGGATTATAAATGATAAAGATCAGGTATTATAAAGATAAGTAATGGGGCAGAAATTGTGTATGGTGAATATAAAAACACGTAGTTTGGGGAGACTTGTGGTGCTTTTTAGTATCTTGTGTTTTGGAATGTCGGGTTGTGGGCCGTATATGGAGGAAGAAGAAGCCATCGTGCAGATTGAGCAGCCAGACGAAAATTCGTATTCGCTGGTGGTGGCTTCCATAGGCGATGTGCTTAAGACGGGAAAGCTTCGTTGTACTTACAAGCAGATTGAGGAAGAAGAAATTCAAATTTCGGAGGATGGGAAAACGATAGCACAGGTCTATGTGGCAGAAGGGGATAAGGTTGTCAAGGGACAACTTCTGGCAGAATTTAAAATAGACAGTAATCAGGAATTAATTGATGAGTTGGAGTACAGGATTGCCAGAAATACATTGCTCTTAGGCTATACGGATATTGATGAGACCTATGAGCTTTCCGGCAGGTGGTGGACTTATGTCTATCAATCTTCCGGTTCGGAGAGTGATATGGAACGATTAGAAGACGCTATTGACAGTATTCATCAAACGTATCGTTATAAGCGAGAGGATTATCAGGATGCCATTGATCTGGACAGGCAACTGTTGGAATTGACATTGCAGGAAATAGAACAAAGCCGTATTTATGCGGGCATGGATGGCGAAATGTCCTATGTGAATCCTGAGTTGGAAGGACTTAGGGTGCTGGAAGGGCAGACAGTGATGAAGATAATAGACAATACAAAATGCCTTTTTGAAGCAAGGGCAAGCGATTTGAAAGATGAGGATTGCTTTCAGGATGGAGAAGCGGTTTCGATGAACATCCTTAAGAACAGAATCTCAATAGATGTGGAGGTGATTCCTTATGATATGGAACACTGGGAGGACACGCTTTATTTTGAATTGCCGGAAGGTTCGTCAGATATCCAGGTTGGAACTGTAGGAACGATTGTTTATACCCTGGATACCAGAGAACATGTATTGACACTTCCATCTAAAGTTATACGGACTGCCAATGGCAGAAATTATGTTTATGTATTGGGAGAAAATGATGTCAGAGAGGTGAAATGGATAGAGACAGGACTGTGGGGTGACACAATGGTGGAGATTATAAGTGGTCTGGAGGAAGGAGAGTATGTGGTACAGAAATGAGAAAAACGAAGAGATTACCCCATAAGATAATAATATCTGTCTGCCTGGCCATATGTATGGGGGTATCCATGCTGGTGACAGGTTGTGGAAGTGTGGCTACAGTGGAAGAAGATGTTGTAGTGCTGCGCGAGCCGCAGACAGGGGATGCGGCGGCTATGAATACAGAAAAAGTTGCCCGCCGGAATTTGTATCGTGCATTGGTGTACAGCGCAGTAGTATATCCCTATGTTGAGACATATTCATATGAATCCGGACAGAAATTCGGTTGCTATGGTGCAGTCTTAGGAGCAGCGGTAGGACCAGGAACACCGATTGTACATATGGAAACACAAGCAATATCCAGGAAGATAGAGGCGATGGAAGAACGAATTCGTTCTCTGACAGAAACCTATGAGAAATATAAGTCGGAGGCAGAAGAAGAGCTTGCAGGTCTGCAGAATGATTTGGAAGGTCTGCAGAATATTCTGGAGGATCTGGAGGAAGGAGAACCGGAGCAATACATGATTGGAACTACCGGGCAAAGTACGGTCAATCCGGCATATGTGTCCTGGCAGAAGGAGTGGAAAAAGTGGGAGGGGCAGTTTAATGATAAGGATTTATCTATAAGTAAGAAAACAGAGGCGCTGCGTCAGAAAACAGAACTTTATGAGTTGGACTATCAATATTACAGTGGCCAGCTTCGGAAGCTGGAGGATGAGAAGAGCGCAGGAACTCTGACATCGCGGCTGAATGGTGTCGTTGTGGCTCTTGGAATGTATACGCCAGGGGACAGTATTCGGGCGAATGTGCCGGTGGCTGCTGTGGGCGATATGGAGAGGAAGTATGTAAAGTGTACTAAGATTTCCGAGATTAGCAGACTGCGGGCTCTGGAGATTTATGCTGTGGCCGGAGGCAAACGCTATGAAGTAACTTATGAGGAATGCGATGATGACAAATATTCTCTTTTTAAACTGTCAGACGAACAGGGGGATACGGAAATAGGAGATGCAGCGGCGCTGGTATTGGTGATGGATATCAGGGAACAAGTCCCTACAGTGTCCGCAGATTCTATTTACAAAGATGGGCTGCAGCAATATGTGTATGTGTTGGAGGATGGAAAAATTGTTACCAAAATGATACAGACTGGTATGACCGACGGCGTATATACCGAGATTTTGTCGGGGGTTGAAGAAGGGGAACAGGTAATGACATCCCGGGAATTGACCGCAGGCGTCAATACGGCTGTGTTGGAGAAGGGGACGATTGAGAACACGTATGCCGGAATCGGTACATTGATTTATCCTGTCAGAACTGCGGTGCATAATCCTGTTGAAAATGGAACGGTGTATTTTCAGGAGTATCAGGTAACAGAAAACCAGCATGTGGAGAAGGGAGATGTGATCGCTACCGTTCGAGTGGAAAGCGATGGTGTGGAATTGGCCAGCAAGGAAACCAGCCTGAAACGGGCGAAAGAGCGGTTGGAAGATCTGATCACTCAGGATGAAGAGAAGAACAAGGAGGCAATTGAGCAAAGGAGAGAAAGCATAGAGGAACTGGAAGAGGAAATTGCTTTGATGCGGGCGGATTATGCCACTACAGAAATTCGCGCGACGATTTCGGGACGAATATTTGCTTTGGAAGAATATATTGTTGGAGATGTGGTAAAATACGATAGTCCGTTGGCGATAATTGCGGATGAAAACACTACTTTTTTATCTCTTGGCAATGAGAGCGGTTATCTGAATTATGGGGATGCTGTCCAAATTACATATAAGGATACTGAGGGAAAGGAGCGAACAACAGAAGGGACAGTGGCGACTTTTGGCGTGGCAATGGGGGGTGTTCTTGCGTCAAAAGATGTGCTGGTGGCATTGCCGGAGGGCAGGCTTGAGGATGTACATACGGGAGAGTTGAACTCCAGGGGGAGCTATTCTTTGAACAGGATTGATGCCTATGCTGTCCTGGAGGTGATGAAGGATGTTGTGATAGTCCCCAAAGCTGCCGTGACGGTATCAGAAGGTTACACCTATGTGAATGTATTGATGGAAGATGGTACTGTAATGCCGGTCAGCTTTCTGGCGGGAGGCATGAATAGAGATAGTTACTGGGTGATAGACGGGCTTACGGAAGGAATGAAGATATGTTGGGGATAATGTTTCAGAAGCTTCTGGCGAAGAAATGGATGTTTTTCTGTCTGCTTTTAGGGAGCGTATTGCTGATTGCGACAGTGATCAGTTTTCCCATGTACCAGACTGCTGCTTTTGACAGAATGCTGCAGGATGAATTTCAGAATTATCTGATGGAAACCGGTGAGTGGCCGGCAAAGCTGTTTGTGGTGGATACCTCTATGAAGGAAACAGGGGGAGAGGCGTTACGGCGGCGGGAAGCACAGATGTCCGAAATCCAAGAGAACTGGGGATTGACCACCAGGGAAAATATTTATTTTTATCGGTTGACCCAATGGACAATGGAATCTTTATCAGGAAGAGTCGACATTTGGCCGGCTAATCTGAGAATTGCTACAATGTCCAATATGGAGGAGCATGTGGAATTGCTTTCGGGCGAACTGTATTCGGAGTCCGGAAGAGCTGAGGATGGGAGCATTGAGATACTGGTCAGTCAAGATTGTATGGTGAAATCAAATCTGCTGGTAGGAGAGGTATTGGAATGTAAATCTCTGAAGGATAAGGATGGCAGTCTGATGCGCCTTAAGATCGTGGGTGTGTTCAGAGAGGCAGGGGGGGATGATTATTGGGAAATAGGTAATACCAGTTTGGATGCTTCCTGTATGATGTGGGACGATCTGTTCCGGGAATTGTTCCTGGAGGAAGATATCAACAGGCATAATATCTCCTGCCGTTATTGCTATTTATTTGATTATAATGCTTTGCAGGTGTCTCAGGTGGATGAATTGACAGAGAAATTGCAGAATGAGGACTATCGGGCCGATGTGTGCCGACAGTTGGTAGAGAATTTTCAGCAGAAGCAGGTCAGAGCGGCTACAACGCTGTTTGTTCTGCAGGTTCCTGTGCTGGTGCTTTTGGGAGCGTTCTTATTCATGGTTTCCGGCCAGATGTATGAGTTAGAGCGGAATGAAATATCTGTTATTAAGAGCCGGGGAAGTTCCGGATTCCAGATTTTCCGTTTATACTTATATCAAAGCATTTTTCTGGCAGTGGCAGGGGCTTTATTCGGAGTTCCTCTGGGGGGCGTATTCTGCAAGATATTGGGATCGGCCAGTAATTTCCTGGAGTTTGGCCTGCGGAGGAAGTTAGAAGTCCGTTTTGAGGGCAGGGTATGGTGGTATCTGGCTGCGGCAGCGGCGGGTGCATTGTTGACTATGAAGTTGCCGGCCATGAGCGAGAGCGAGGGTTGGGTAGGGTATTTGAG
>CAMWLE010000117.1 GCA_947175015.1 uncultured bacterium | reverse complement strand
CCTAATAACTTTTAATCTTTATAACTTTTAATCCTTACAACTTCTTTTTTTAATTCTTTTCTCTATGATTTTTATAAGAATTCTATAACATTTCTATATGATTTCTCTAAGACTTCTCTATGATTTCTTTTCTCTTAACTTTTGTACTATTTTTAAGATTTCTTTTCCGACGTATTCTGCTTTATTTCATCCAGTTCCTCCTGAAATCGTTCTGAGGTCATACTGGGATTGCCTCTGAGCAGACGCCTTTGAAAGAAATCCTTTATGCTGCCCAAACGCCGACGCAGCTCTATATTGATTGCATACTTTGTCTTCAGTTCAAAGACTTCTTCCTTTACACTCTCCAGGTAAGCGGAAGATTTTAATTGCGCTGTCTGCTTGATACTCTCCAATCTGCTCTCAATTCCCGCTATCAGATCTTCCACATGCACTGATCTGGCATTACTCACACTCTCTGCCAACGCTTCTTTGCAATTCTCCACGCCATGATTTGCAGCCGTCATAATAGACTCCAAACGTTTATGGATATGAAACAGTTCCTCCTTTGCCTGTTTCATCTTGATAAGAACCTCCCGCAAATCCACCGCTGCTTTCACAGAAAGGGAAAAATCTGCAACAATCCACACAGTTAACACAAATGTAAGTACATTCAAAACCGGATTAGGAATAGAAAATACAAACTGCTCCACCGGCACATGAAGAAACTCCGTCATCAATATGGTCAAACCGCCCCATGACAATGTGGTTCCAAGACAAATATGACCCTGAAAATTAAACTTTTTCTGAGAATAATCCCAATAGCGCACTTTAAATAATTTCTCCATGACCACACCGGTCACATACTCCAGTAAGGTTGCGCCAATACATCCTGCGATATAAGTCATGACGATACTGTACCGAAAAGGCATGGAAGCCACCAACATCATCATGGCACCGCTTCCATAGATAGGCAGGAATGGCCCCCTCAAAAATCCTCTGTTTGTCAAATGCCGCTTTCTGACAGATACATATGTGGATTCAACACACCATCCCATAAAACAATATAAATAGAAGAAGAATAGCCATTGAATCATTGAATAAGAATACATAAATACCCCCTCACCGATACACTGCTGCTTCCACAGCCAATTTACCCTTTCTGGTTGCTCTCGGTTCTCCTGTCAAAATGAATTTCCCATAGCCTCTGGCATTCACCGTTTCTCCCGCCTTCATCTGACGTGAATTATTCTCGCACAGCCGCCCGTCCACATATACTTTTCCGGCCCGGAACAATTCCAGACTTTTTTCCCTTGACATATTATAAACCTTTGCCAGCACAGCGTCAACACGAAGAGACTGCACCTGTATACTTATCGGCATCGGTTCCTCCTGGGGAATGTTCTGATATTCTTCTGTCACAATACATTTTACATGTGTATGCTTCACCTGTACCAGATTTTCACAGATAAATTCCGCCATGGAGTCCAAACAAAAAAGGTAGGCTTGTTTCTCTCCTACCTTAATATCGCCGAGAATACTGCGTTCAATGCCAAGATTCATCAACGCCCCCAGGAAATCTCTGTGAGAAAGTTCGTCCGCAAATTTCTGTGCAAGCGGCTGAATATGGATACACACAATGGGAAACGGCACTTCGTATCCCAACTCGTCCACATTGCCAAAACGAATCACTATTCTGTCCGCATTCTCACAGCCACCCCACAAACGGATTCCCGCATACCGAAGCTCTGCCTCTTCCCGCCAGAAAATGTCCTGCTCACTCAGACCCAAAAAATCTGTAAATGTATAAATACCTTGCTGGAAAGATTTATCCGCCAAATCATGTAATCTGTTCTTCCATTGCTGCATTTCTTTGTCTCTATTATCCTGTGCCATTGATCCATATTCCCTGTATCTTTATTCTGCTTTACTGTAATTTCTTGTCTTCTCTGCGTTTCTGCTTATTGTATTCGCATTCTTCAGTCTGTTCTGTACTTCTATTTGCTGCATTCTTTTTCCTGCTCTATGCTTTTGCTTATTGCATTTTCCCGTTTGTTTCATACTGCCAGTGATGCCGAACCTGGACAAACCTGTTTGCTTGGCATTCTTCCGGAAATAACTTGGAAACTCTTCATTTGCTCCGCTCGTTCCTGCCATTTATGCGTCATCAGGAAAAGCTGATCACCGCTTCTTTGGGAGCTTTTGTCTTCTCCACACTGATGGCATGAAGTATCGGCCCCTCCCCCTTATAATCCGCCCAATATTCTTTTGACACAGTAGCCGTAACCTTAACCCATTCCTTTTGCTGCAACGCCTCCGCTCCTTCGTATTCACAGGCATATCCTAAAAATGCCATATCATCCGCACAGCAAGTCATAGCCATGCGCCCCGGCACGAAGTAATTCTTCGGGAAATTTCCCGGTTTCAGCACCATTGCCACAAACTGCAGTTTCTTGCCAACATAACGTTCCAGATGCTCCATAGAGTCCAAATACCAGATACCATACCCATTATTGTCCAGAACAATAGTCTCCTGCTCCAGATCATAAGGCAGATCCTCTTCAAGAATCTCATCTATTTCTCCATCTGCATCCTCAAAAATCACATCTGCGGACGCATTCACCGCCTTGATATTACGTTTATAGGTATTGAGCTGGTCCCTCACTGTATCACAACGATTAAAAATGATCATCTCTGATTTGCGGATCATCTCTGCCAACAGCGAACGCATATTGGTATAATACATTGGAAATGTGGAACCATCAATGGTCGTGATCTGCTGCTCTATCTTCCAATACCACGGCAACTTGACATTCTTATAATTCCACATTCCATTATACTCAATAATAATTCGCTCCGGTTTGTGTGCCTTCTCCAGTTCTGTCAGATATGCCGGATTAAAATCCTCTTCCTTCTCAATCAGCTCAATTTCCGTTCGGGTCTTTTGAAGAAGGACAGGATCGTACTCGTTCTCGCCCTCCTCACAGACAATCAGGAGCGTCTTGCCCCTGATTTGAAAATATTGTTGGGCAAGTGTAAAACAAATGAACTCTGTCTTGCCGCTTTCCAGAAAACCATTAATCATATATACAGTTTTCATTTTCATGCCCCCATTCCTACCGGAACAGCTCTTCCAGTTTATCTTCTTTCAGTTCTGCACCAATAACACAGAATTTTCCTGTCACTTCAGGTTTTCCTGTTCTGATATCATGCTCCTCCGGAACATAGTCGAAATAAATCCATGTGCCATCCTCAGCAGGCACCATACCTTTCGCACGAAGTATTGCGCCATACTCACCACTATCTAAAGCAGTCAAAATACGCTCGATTCTCTCTGTGGTATATTTTGCAGGCGACTCCTTTCCCCAGCTGGTAAAGACTTCATCCGCATGATGATGCCCATGATGGTCGTGACCACAGCCACAATTATGATCATGGTGATGATCATGTCCCTCCCCGTCATGATCGTGGTGGTGCTCATGATGGCCTTCCTCGTCATGGCCATGATGATGGTGTTCATAGCTTTCTTCATCATGATCGTGGTAATGGTGGTGTTCATGACCTTCCTCGTCATGATCATGATGATGCTCATGTCCCTCCTCATCATGGTCGTGGTGGTGATGCCCATGACCTTCTTCATGGTCGTGATGGTGTTCATGGCTTTCTTCATCATGATCGTGGTGATGGTGGTGATCATGACCTTCCTCGTCATGATCATGATGATGCTCATGTTCTTCTGTCACATGGGCCAGCATTTCTTTCATCATTTCATCCAAGGTATCTGCACCTTCTATGGTTTCCAAAACTGCTTTGCCATCCAGTTCTGTCAATGGTGTGGTGACAATGGTTGCCTTGGCATTATGTTCCCGAATTAAGCTGACACATTCCTGTACCTTTTCCGGGCTTGCCTTATCCGTCCTGCTTAATATGATCGTCCCCGCATATTCAATTTGATTGATAAAGAATTCTCCGAAATTCTTGATATACATTTTTGCCTTGGCTGCATCCACCACAGCCACCGCACTGTTCACCTGAACATCCAGATCCACAGCCACATTTTCAACTGCCCTTAAGACATCGGACAACTTTCCAACCCCGGAAGGTTCAATCAAAATACGCTCTGGTGCATAAGTTTCAATTACTTCCTTTAATGAAGTCCCGAAATCACCTACTAAGGAACAGCAAATACAGCCGGAATTCATTTCCTTAATTTCAATTCCTGCCTCTTTTAGAAATCCTCCGTCAATCCCTATTTCGCCAAATTCATTTTCAATCAGAACCGTCTTGCTGCCTTCCAGCGCTTCCTTTAACAGCTTCTTTATCAAAGTTGTCTTTCCCGCTCCCAGGAAACCGGAAAACACATCTATCTTTGTCATTTTTATCCTTCCTTTCTATCCATCAGGCATAATTCCCGGCTTTACTCTGCCAGGTTCTACTTTACCACTCTTTATTTTGACCCATATTGGGGAAGTTGTCAATAAGATGAATATAAAAGTTTTCTGAAAAACTAAGTTCTCCTTCATCGAAAAACCGCGTTTATTGATGAAAATCAGTTATCAATAAACGCGGCTAATATTATCGTAACAACTCAGACAGGTCACTGAACTATTATATAATTACAAAAAAAATTTGAATAAGCTAGTGCTCCATCCGGTTAGTAACAACACTTTACAGTGGTAGAAAAATATGCTATACTCCATTAAAAACGGTATTGGCGGACGCAGATATGCCACGCTACATTGTCACGCTGACAAACGATGAAATACAGGAGCTGAAAGCATTGATACAAAAAGGCGGAA
>CAMWLE010000116.1 GCA_947175015.1 uncultured bacterium | reverse complement strand
AATTATAACAAAACAATTTGTAGAATGGAAGGTTTTGTGGTATACTTTTTTAAGTTAGATGCCGCTAAAGCATATATCAGTTAGTTTCTCAAGATAGGATGGATGTGAATGAGTTCTTTTGTGAGTTTTCAGAATGTGCAGAAAGTGTACAAGACAGGTGAGGTGGAAATTCAGGCCCTTCATGATGTGAATTTTGAAATAGATAAGGGTGAGTTCTGCGTGATAGTGGGGGCATCCGGTGCAGGCAAGACTACAATCTTGAATATTTTGGGCGGCATGGACACTTTGACAGGAGGGAAAGTATTTTTGGATGGTCAGGAGGTGTCTTCTTATCATAAGAAGCAACTGACTGCGTACCGACGTTATGATGTTGGTTTTGTGTTCCAGTTTTATAATCTGGTACAGAATTTGACTGCCTTGGAAAATGTGGAGTTGGCGGCACAGATTTGTAAGGAGCCGCTGGATGCCGCGACGGTGTTGGAGCAGGTGGGGTTGAAGGAACGGGCAGGCAATTTCCCGGCGCAGCTATCCGGAGGAGAACAGCAGCGGGTTGCCATTGCAAGAGCACTGGCGAAGAATCCAAAGCTTTTGCTGTGTGATGAACCCACAGGCGCCCTTGATTATAATACGGGCAAAGCGGTGCTAAAGCTGCTGCAGAGTACTTGCCGTGACATTGGCAAAACGGTGATTGTCATTACGCATAACCAGGCGCTTACCGCTATGGCTGACAGAGTTATTACCGTGAAGAGCGGTACAGTGGTGAGCATGGTGAAAAATGAACATATCGTGGATGTGGCGGAGATAGAATGGTGAATTGTTATTATATTGAGAAGGGAAGATAACAGGCGTAAATGTCGGGAAAGAGATAGTATGATGAGTGAAATAAGAGAGAAAAAGGAATGAAGGAAAGTGGAAGAAGAACGCTTCTGAGGAAATCGACGTTCAGGGAAATCTGGTCAAGTTTGGGACGGTTTATGGCTATTTTTGCCATTATTGCTCTGGGAGTGGGATTTTTTGCCGGTTTGACGGTGACAAAGGAGGCGATGTTGGTCACAGTGAAGGAGTACCTGAACCAGCATGCTTTTTATGATTTCTGCTTGATTTCCACTTTGGGATTTGATGAAGAGAGCGCGGAGCAGCTTAAGGATGCCGCGGCTGCGGCGGAAGGTGCGGTTTCCTTTGATGTGCTGTATCATTTTGGAGACGGCGGGCAAGGTGTGATTAAGGCGTACAGCATCACAGAACATGTCAATACCCTGAAATTGCTCTCAGGCAGAATGCCTCAGGCGGGGAACGAATGTCTGGTGGACAGCAAGCTTTTGGAGGCCTCTGCTTTGGGCAGCCTGCTCTATTTGTCGGAAGAGAATGAAGAAGAGGATTTGGAACATTTTGCCAATACAGCGTATACCATTGTGGGTATTGTTCAGTCGCCGCTGTACCTGCAGTATGAGAGGGGAAATACTTCTCTTGGAACAGGGCGGCTGGATGGTTTTGTCTATCTGCCGAGGGATGGTTTTGATGTAGATTATGATACGGAAATCTATGTGTGGTTTGACCAGGAATATGATTTGTACAGTCAGGAGTATACTGACTTTATAGAAGAACAGGAAGAAATCTGGGAGGCATTGACCGAAACGACGGCCAATAAACGGTATCAGGACATCCTGGATGAGGCGGAAGAAAAGCTTGCGGACGCAGAGACGGAGCTTGCGGACAAAAGGGCGGAGGGAGAAGCAGAGCTTGCGGATGCCGCCGAAACCCTTGCAGATGCCCGTGAAAAAATTGCCGAAGGAGAGCAGGCGTTAGAGGATGCCAAAGATGAGCTCGCCGAGGGAGAGCAGACTTTAAAAGAGAAGGAGCAGGAGCTTGCGGATGCCCGGATTACCATAGCCGAGAAGGAAAAGGAACTTGCGGATGCGCAGGAAACCATTGCCGAGAAGGAATCCGAATTGAAAAACGGTGAGAGAGAGCTTGCCGACGGGAAGGCCCAATGTGAGCAGGGGGACAGAGAACTGGAGGCCGGAAGGCAGGAGCTGGCCAGCAGTCAGGCGACGCTTACGATGCAGGAAGAGCAGTTGGCCGAACAGAAAGCAGGACTGCAGGCTGCGGCTGCAGCAGGGTTGATTTCCGAACAGGAGTTGGCAGCAGGTCTCGGAGCGATTGCCCAAGGGGAACAGGCCATAGCCGCATATCAGGCGCAGCTTGACCAGGCGAGGCAGGTGTTGGAGGAGGGAGAGAGGGAGCTTTCGGAAGCCTGGGAAGAGATTCTGAGAGCGGAGAGAGAGATTGAGGAAGGCAGAGAAGTACTTGCGGATGCAAGACAGGAGCTTTCAGAAGGTCAGAAAGCTTTGGAGGATGCGAAACAGGAAATTGCCGAAGGAGAGAAGGCTATCGAGGATGCGAAGCGGGACATAGCCGATGGGCAGGAGACTTTGAAAGAAAAGGAAGCGGAGCTTGCGGATGCGAAGCAGGAATATGCGGATGGAGAGCAGGAATATGCAGATGCCCTGAAGGAATTTGAGGAAAAGATAGGGGAGGCGGAAGCAGAACTTGCCGATGCCAGGGAAGAGTTATCGGAACTGGAAGCGCCGGACACCTATGTGCTGGGAAGAGAAACCAATGTGGGTTATGTATGCTTTGAGAGTGATTCCGATATTGTAGCGGGGATTGCCAATATTTTTCCGTTGTTCTTTTTTCTGGTAGCGGCATTGGTGTGTATTACCACCATGAACAGGATGGTGGAGGAACAGAGAACACAGATTGGTGTATTGAAAGCGCTTGGCTACGGCGAAGCAGCAATTATGTCGAAATACATGACATATTCCGGGCTGGCGGCAGTGGCGGGTTGTATTGTGGGATATTTTGCAGGAACCTGGGGATTTCCCAAAGTGGTGTGGTTTGGATATGGAATTATGTACCAGGCGGAACCGATACAATATCTGTTCGATTGGAAACTTGCAGTGATTTCCATGGCGGTTTCTCTGCTGTGTTCCATCGGTACCACATGGCTTTCCTGTCGTGTGGAATTGGCTCAGGTGGCGGCAGCATTGATGCGTCCCAAGGCGCCAAAGGCGGGTAAAAGGGTATTGTTGGAGCGCATTCCTTTTCTGTGGAAACGATTGCGTTTTCTGCAGAAAGTATCTCTGCGGAATATTTTCCGATACAAGAAAAGGTTGTTTATGATGGTTCTGGGCATTAGCGGTTGTACCGCATTGCTGGTGACTGGATTTGGCATCAAGGATTCCATTGCAGATGTGGCACAAATGCAGTTTCAGGAGATACAAATCTTTGATCTCAGCACTTCTTTTCAGGACAGAGCGGATGATGAGCTGCTGCAGGCGCTGGATGAGCTGTTGGAGGGGTGGAATGGCAGTTATACCTGTGTTATGGAGAAAAATATGGATTTTGTGTGGGAAAATGGCGCTAAGTCCGTGATTCTTGTCACAGGGACAGCGCAGGAGATGCCGGAGTTCATAGATTTCCACACAGAGGATGGGGAACAAATCGCTTACCCGGGAACCGGTGAGGCAGTGATTTCTAATAAACTGGCAAAGGTGTATCATATACAGGTTGGGGACAGGATCACATTGAGGGATGAAGATATGAATTCCCTGACGGTTACTGTTTCCGGGGTTTATGAGAATTACATTTATGACTATGTGCATATCAGTGAAGAAACCTGGCGGGAACTGATGCAGGAAGAACCGGAGCGGAAGACGGCATATCTGAAGCTGGCAGGAAATAGGGAAGGAATCCCTACTGTGGATGAGGTTCATGGACTGTCGGCTGCTCTGATGCAGTTGGAGCAGGTGGTGAATGTGACGGTGAATGCGGATACCATGGATCGCATCGGCAATATGATGGCAAGTCTGGATATCATTGTATTGGTGGTCATTCTCTGCGCGGCAGGATTGGCATTTATTGTACTATATAACCTGACCAATATTAATATTACGGAGCGTGTCAGGGAAATTGCTACCATTAAAGTACTTGGTTTTTACAAGAAGGAGACAGCTTCCTATGTATTTCGGGAGAATATCTTGTTGACAGTATTGGGAACAGCAGTAGGACTGGGGCTGGGTCATTTTCTGCACAGATTAGTCATGAATGAGATACAGGTGGATTTGATGAATTTTGAAGCTTATGTGAAGCCTGTGAGTTATTGTTATAGTACCGTTTTGACCATAGCATTTGCGTGGTTTGTGGATAAAGTCATGGAAAGAAAGCTGGAAGGCATCAATATGACGGAATCGCTGAAAAGTGTTGACTAAAGGGTATGCGGTGTCGTATAGAGATGACATAAAGGCAGTATGAGAGGGAATCAGAAAGGATTAATTTGGAAATGAAGTTAGATATGCATTGCCATACGAAAGAAGGGTCGCTGGATGGCAAGGTGCCCATAGAAGAATTTATTGCCATATTAAAGGAGAAGGGATTTGACGGAATGCTTGTCAGTGACCATGATTCGTATAAAGGGTATCGTCAGTGGAAAAAGGTGAGAGAGAATTATGATCATAGTTTTCTTGTGCTCAAGGGTGTGGAGTATGACACCATTGACGCGGGACATATTTTGGTGATTATGCCGGAGGGGGTGAAACTGCCGATTCTGGAGCTGCGTGGACTTCCGGTGCGTTTTCTCATTGAGATTGTTCATAAATATGGAGGCATATTGGGTCCGGCGCATCCATGCGGTGAGAAATATTTAAGCATCATCAATACCAGGAAATTCCGTAATCAGCTTGCGGTGATAGATAAATTTGACTTTCTGGAAGGATTTAATGCCTGTGAAAGCCCTGAGAGCAATGCAAAAGCTATGGAGATTGCCAGACAGTTCGGAAAGCCTACCTTTGGCGGTAGTGATGCCCATAAGGAGGATTGTGTAGGACTGGGCTATACGGAATTTGCCGGAAACATTTCCAGTGAATCAGATTTGATCAATCTGGTCAAGGAAATGGGGACGGAGGCAGTTACCTGCGGTGGTGAGTACTATGGCAAGACTACGAAAGAAAAGATTGGCAAAGCAAATCGGCTGTTGGTGGAGTCTTTCTGGTTTTACAATCATTTGGGCAGTATGTGTAGGCTTAGAAGCCGGATGAGAGAATTGCGGAAATATTACATTCGCTTAAAATAGTAATC
>CAMWLE010000115.1 GCA_947175015.1 uncultured bacterium | reverse complement strand
TTGCTAAATAATGTCACTGAAAAAGGCACTTTTTCATTCATGCGTTTATTCTGATGCAGTAACGATTTGTAATCTTAACGGAACCCTTTGCATATTACAATTTTCTCATATAATGCTTCAGCTGGTCATAGAAGTTCTCTCTGGTTCCGGCCATGATTACAACAATCACTTTATCCTCCCAATACTCTACTGTATATGCCAATTCATAATTTGTCTTATTATAATAAATATCATATCCATACACGCCAGATAAGTCTCCAATCTTGGCTTCGCCAACTGTATGATCCTCCCTGATTTTATCAATTGCTTCCTGATACAGCATCTTCAGTTTTTTGTCTTTCAGTTTCTTTATGTATTTAGCTGCTGGTGGAAGAAAACGCACCTCTGTCATCTTTACTCCTCCGTACCAAAGACATCATCATATGATTCATACCCTGCTTCTGAATTGGCAACTTTTTCTGCTTCCGCAAGCATTGCCTCAACAGCTGGGTGTACCTCTTTCTGTGCCTTTTTGAAACGGTCAAGCAATTCCATTCCACTATAACCTTGCGAAATCAAATCTGCCAGAATCTGCTCAGCAAATTCTCCTCCGGTATTTGCTTTCGCAGGACGAATAACCAGTTCATTTCCCCGTACCATGCACTCTGCTTCTGCATCAAATCCCAGCATAGTAAAAAATTTCTGTGGGATTGTTATCTGCCGTTTTGCAGATATACTTATTTTTTTTGTTTCCATAGGAATACTGCCTTTCATTATTGTTGCCGGCATTTCCATGCCCTTCTTATCATGTGCAATTCAAAGAAATTACATTCTTGGTTTCCTGGTAACTAGGATTATTATATGTAATTTTATTTAACATGTCAATAAACGGCGTGTTTCAAATTTGATATAGTTATAGGAAAGGTTACTGTTCACACCCACGCCAAAGTAGTGGGAATCATGCGCCAAAATGCTTGCCTTTGAACATGGTGGCACAGAGGAATTACGTCAGAAGCCCTGCAAGCTGTTATGGACTTTCTGTTTGATGCAGTTGACGTAAATCGGATTGAGGCTATACACGATCCAGGAAACCCTAACTCGGGCAAAGTAATGAAAAAATGCGGAATGAAATATGAAGGAACTTTGCGTAGTTCTGATTGGAACAATCAAGGAATTTGTGACGCCTGCTATTATGCACTATTAAAATCAGAACGCTGACTTACCCGTTTGTCGGGAAATAGAATAGAACACAAATTCGGAATTGTATGTACGATGGGAAGATAGATGACAAAAGCACCGCACGGGCTGTGTGGTGCTTTTGCCATCTATCGCACGCTTTCTGTGGATCATGCCGATTGCAGATGAGGTGATGCTGGCTGTAATTCGTACACCTGGGTAAACTGTTCCTTTCGCTCCGGGGTGAGGTGGTGACTGACCAGGATCAGCGTCAGTTCCTGGTTGGCCAGCAGGCTCTTTTCCACAATGTCAGCGTTTTTCTGATCCAAGGCACTGGTGCCCTCGTCCACCAGGAGGATAGAACAATTGTGGATCAGTGCGCGGGCGATGGCCACCCGCTGCTTCTGTCCGCCGGAAAGGTTGCCGCCTTCCTCGCCCACGATGGTGTCCAGGCCGTCCGGCATGAAGGACAGATCTCCCTCCAGGGCGCTGTCCCGCAGGGCCTTTTCCATCTGCTCGTCAGTAAATGTCTCGCCCAAAGTAATGTTGTCCCGGATGGTGGAGTTGAACAGGAATACATCTTGTTCAATATAGCTCATCTGCTGTTGGAGCTGCTCCGGGGTAAAGTTCCTGGCATCCGTGTCATCAAAGCGGATAACTCCGCTGTAGTCCGACAGCCAGCCCAGCAGGAGCTTGAGCAGGGTGGATTTCCCACAGCCGGAAGGCCCGGTGAGGGCATACTTGCCGCCTTTCTGGAACTGGAGGGACAAGCTTTGCAGGATGGGGCGCTCGCCGTACTGGAAGTTCAGGTTTTCGATGGTGATAGCGTTGGATACCGGGGCGATGTGCTCCAAAGGACTGTTCCGGGCCTCCACATCGTGGACGATAATGTTTTTGAAATAGGGTTTTGCGGAGGCCATGGACATGCGGTGGTTGGCGATGGTGCGCAGACCATTGACGATACCGGCGGTCAGGTTGCTTGCACTGGCCATAGCGCCAAGGATGATTTTCCCCTGAAAGGCCAGGGCCACCGTCACCACCTGTTGAAAAATTTGCAGGAAAATACTGAAAAATCCGGTAAAGCAGGAAATGCTGGACTGGGTGCCGCTCCGGCGGCAGTTGGATTTCTCCATCTGGTCACTGACAGTATCGCCTTGATCCAGGAAACGGTCTGCGTGGCCAAAGGCGCGCAGCACATCAAAGCCGGACAGCAGATCTTTCAGCTTGCTGACACCTTGTGCTTCGGCGGCTGCGCAGGTTTCGCCCAGACGCTCCATCCGTTTCTGGAACAGCTTCGGCACCATCAGCATCACCGCCGCAGAGACCAATCCTGCCGCCAGCATAAGCCAGTGAAGGGAGAACAGGGCCAAAATACACCAGACAATCAGTCCGACTTGCTGGATGCAGCTGAAAAAGGGAGTCCAGACCAGATGCTCGATCTGCTTAATATTGGTAGTCAGCCAGGATATGTACTCACCGGTGTCCTGGCTGTGATAGGCAGCGTGGGTTTTGTGCAGCAGAGACAGATACAAATCGTGGCGCACCTGATTGTTCATAACCCGAATGGTCCGCGCCTCCATGATACCTCCTATTGCTGCCAGGGTGAGATAGAGCATATAGCCTCCTGCCTCCGCCGCTGTCCAGAGCAGAAATTCCCGGAAATCCAGATTGATGGCTGCGTTAAAAGACTGCATCAAAATAAGCTGCAAAATTACATACATGCCTTCACAGATCAATCCGAAAGACGATGTCAAAGCTATTTTTTTCCAGTTTTTCTTCATATAGTAGTTCATCTCAGTCCACCTTCTCTTTCCACTTTCCGCCCCGCAGCATGGGAGATTTGCGGTAGGGGGCGTTCAGAAATCCGCTTCCGCCTGTGGTAAGCCAGCGGGCAAAATAGAGGAAAGGAACCAATGCCTCGTCACTGTTCAGCAGATAAGAGCTGATAAGGCCGTCCTCGGTTTCCAGTTCCGCCTTGCTCAACAGATTCAGCTCCGTCAGGGTATCCATCAAAGCCTTGACCTCTGCCACGTCCAGTTTCATGGGCTTGGCGATGGCTCCCGGCGTGTAGCGGCGCATGGTGGGTGGTTTACTGTGCAGATACTCTAGCAGTTCCAGACAGTGGGGTTTTGACAGGGTCTCAAAAAGGCGGCGGTAGAGGTTGTTCTCCTCCAGAAAGGGTTCCCACCCCGTCTCCGGCTCTGGAAAAATGGCGGCGAAAGACATATCGTTGGCCCGGACACCTAAAACCGTTCCGTCTTCCATGGCAATCCGCGTCCTGCGCAGCCATCGGGTCGGCTTCCCGTCCTTTGCATCTTCGGTTTCGCAGCATCTCTCGTATCCGCTGATATCTATTGCATTCTCCGGCTTGTCGCTGATAACTGCCCCCGCTGCAGACCATATCAGGCGGCACAGCCGGTCTATCCGCTGATTCCGGGGAACAGTGAGCATCCACCGATACAAAGTGTCTTCTATATTAATCTGCTCTCCGTCATCCAAACCAAAGAGCGCGTCGATAGTGACGCCGAGCTGCGCCGCCAGGACAGGCAGAAGCTCCACGTCCGGCGCGCCGCCCTTCTCCCATTTTCCAACCGCCTGGTAGGACACCCCAACCATCTTACCCAGCTGTTCCTGGGTGAGGCCCCGCTCTTTTCGCAGCGCGGCAATGCGTTCACTCAACATACCCGACATAGAATCATCATCCTTTCGTTTGCTGATTGTATGATAGCAAAAATCTCGGTTGCATACAAGAGAATCATTTTTTCAAAAATGCAACCACTGGTTTTGTCGATACAACTATAGAAGCTTGTATTGTACTGCAGACTTCCATTCCGAAAAGATCAGGGAAATTACAACAAAGAAGTATACGATATAAACACGGTTTGCTATGAGTATTGCAGGAAAATATGCAGGAAGTTATGGCAGATTAAGGATAGTTTAACGTAAACAGAAATTGCCAATATATTATTTTGATAGCTATATATCGTGTTTAATTTTTGAATCAGCCACGGACTTTGCACTGCGCTGTAAAGTCCATAAGAAAGCATAATGGTTGAAATGCATCAAGCCAACCGCAAAGCGGTTTTTGTATGGCTTGATGCTTGTAACAGGAAGCCAAAGGCTGAACTGTTACAGGTTATGGCATATTCTTGAATTAATATGTGCTTTCTGTAATGATGTGTGCTATACTATTAAATACTAAGAAAAATTACGATAATACAGATTTTTATAGCATGAAAGAAATACTAAAATTTCCAACATGCATTGAGATTTGAAGCGGATAATTTTGGCCAGAATGAAAAAAACATGGAAAAGTTGGAAAACTTTTGCATTGCATTTCAGGAAAATGACACAGCCGCCATCGAAGAAGGATTTAATTCCTACCTGAAAAAGACAATCAGCATCCGCGATACAGGTACCAGAAAAGAAATGAAGGAAAATGAAAGAGTAAGGAGAAAGCACTGCGGCTGGACGAAACGGAAATGTACCGTGTATGATCCTCACTGAAAGGCGGCGCATGTCGGAAGGGAATGTCTGATTTGGGTAAAGGATAATTTGAAAGGAAGAAGATTTATGAATGATTTTAGTATCAATGAAATGTTAGATATGCAAAAAAGGCTTCAGGATAAGTACAAAGATAAATGGGAAAAACTTTCTCCTGAAAAAGGTAAAAACCAGCTGCTTTGGATGATAGGCGAAATTGGAGAAGTGATTGATATTGTCAAAAAAAACGGAGATAGAAAGGCGTCTAATGATGTTGCATTAAGAAAAGACCTTGTTGAAGAAATGGCGGATGTGCTGATGTATTATAATGATGTGATGCTGTGTTATGGAATATCTGCGGACGAATTAAAACAGGCTTATACTGAAAAGTTTGAGAAGAATATGACACGCTGGTGAATTTGAATTGAGAATTGATGCTGGCTGCTCTTCAGCTGTTTTCACCGATATTTAGGCAATGCTGTACTGGAGCGTGTTTGAAACAACTGGTAATGAGGTTATGGAGTAAGAGAAGTGGCTTATCCAGGTTAGGAGGGATAAAGTTGTTCCGCTTGAAAAATAAAACAGAAACAATGATTTCAATGTTTGCTTGTAAAAGAGGGCATCTTACGATCAGGGGAACAGAGTACAGACCGCAGGGAGAAAATCTTCCCATAGCTATTGTCAGCCATGGGTTTATGGCATTTCAGGATACAGTGCGTCATTATGCAAAGAAGTTGGCGGAACTTGGATACCTTTCTCATACTTCGCAGCCTAAGACTGAATTATAATTAGTTCCCAATACAATAAATCTTATAAAAAAGGTATAAGCGCTCCATTTGTGCTATAATAGAT
>CAMWLE010000114.1 GCA_947175015.1 uncultured bacterium | reverse complement strand
AGGTTCCGTCCCTCTCCTCCAGTTCATTCAGCTTCAGCCCGGTATATTCATACACCTGCTGGAATGCCTGAAACTTCAGCTTGGAATTTGCAGAAACCTGTGAACTGTTATTTCTGTCAGTCATTTTCTATTTAGTGACTCCGCCATTCACGAAACTGCCCCTGCTCCCCGATTCCCCAAGCTGCCGGAAACCGGGGAAGCCTGCCCTGTCCGCCCTCTGTGGCTTATCGGGGATATGTGTTCATAGAATTTCTTCCCTGCTTCATCTTTTTCCGAATAATCATCTTCGCAATAACCGCCACTGCCAGAAAAATAAGCATAACTATGCCATATACAAAAATACTTGTGTACCACGGTGCTGATTGCATGGCATATAAATCAGGATGTGTCATATAATCCCCAAATACATATATTCCATGGCCAATGAAAACTCCTACGAAAGAACCGATTGTTATATTGATAATTTGGTTCAGCCTCTTTAGCATCCAAAACACCTCTCTTATCATATTTGAAATGCCAGATCACTTATTCAAATTCACCAACATTTCATAAATAAAATCCCTGCTCCCCCGAAAATCCGTGGAACCCTGCACCGTCCTCTGTGCCTTCTTGGCGATATAGAACAAGACTAACAATTTACATTCCATTTCTGAAAATGAAATTTCCCCTCATCATATGTCAGTCTTAAAATCTCTGTATTTTTTACCCGTTCCACAGCACATAATTGTTCTGGTGCAAAAAGGTATAATAATGTTTTTATAGCAAAGGCATGAGTGACCACTAAAATATTGCTATTTTCATTGGAGAATTTGCTTTGGACTATATCTTCAAATACACCTTTCAGACGATTTGTTATTTCTTCAAAGGGTTCTGCCATATCTATTGTGTCATGTTCATAAATAGCCGTCGCAACATCTGGAAGCCTTTTATTTAATTCCGCAAATGACGAAACAACTAACCAATCAGAAACAGCTTTTATAAAAACTGCATTATGCTCTGCCTCCATTGAACCCAAGCACCATTCCCGTAGCCGCATATCTTTTTGAACTTCAATATCACTATTCCCACTGATTGATAAAATCAGCTCCGCCGTCTGCCCGGCTCTTAACATGTCACTCGCATATGCAGCCTGAAAAATAGTCCCTTTCATTTCAAGTCCTAAGTCCTTTGCTGCCTTTTTTCCATTATCAGTAAGCGGTGAATCGCTCCATCCCTGTGCCCTGCCCAAACTGTTCAGCAAAGTTTCCCCATGCCGGACTATGTAAAAAGTAATCACGCTATCATCCCTTTCCTACCCGAAAAAAATCATTTATGTGTCTGCATATACTCTGCTTTCACTCATTCCAGCAACGCCATACGCATTCAAAAAATTTCCATCAGAATCGTAATTTTGCATGACGTTTTTCATGTATGCTTCTTCCCCGCCAAACAGCTCATACATCATTTTCTGCTCTGGTGTCATTTTAGCTACCTCTGCACGATGAGCTGCAAGAAAATCCTTTGCCGCAGCCTTATACTGTTTACTGTTTGTGTTGATACTACTGTATCCTCCAGAACTCCCTGCATTGAAACTAATGTTCATTGACATAACATTATCCTCCTTGATATATTTTTTGCCAACCTTGGCCTGCATATAAAATATGCCTTTTCATAAAATCTGTCGGCTGATGCAGTCCATTTTCCTACCCAGATTGCACCAAATGACTATTTTTGGCATGAAATGACTATAAAGTTTATAACATTACTACCGCCTGGAACTTTTCCTGGTCACAGGAGATGGCAAAATCGCCGCCGTATTTATCCACTACAGCCTTTACGTTCATAAGGCCGACACCGTGCATCCCTCCGCCGGAATCCAGCACGATGCTGTCCGCAACCTGCACTTTTTTCGCCACGGGGTTTTTTACGGAGAAGATCAGCTTCCCACCCTCCTCCACCAGCTTGATGTTTATGACGGCTTTACGCCCCAGACCTGCGACCTTCACGCACTCATGGATGGCATTGTCCAGCAGGTTGGAAAGCAGGATCACCGTCTCCTCCCCGTCCAGCCGCATCCCGCTCATATCGCCCACCCTGAATATCATGGATATCCCCTGCCCCCTTGCAACATGGAATTTCTGGTTCAGGACGGCGTTCACGACAGCATGGTTCGTATTAACCGCAGACATCTCCACGAATATGCTCTCCGTCAGCCGTTCCGCAAGCCCGGCGGCGGCCTGCGTGTCGCCTTCTTTTAACAGCACCTGTATTGTCCTTATCTGGTTCTTATAGTCGTGCATCTTCCGCCCCTGGCGCTCATAGAGCGCCTGCATATCCCGGTAATGCGAAAGCTGGCTCTCCTTCTTCTGGTCTGTCAGCGCACTTTCCCGCAGCAGTTCCCCCTTTTCAAGGATGTCCTGCATCAGCACCATCACAAGGAAGTTCATCGCGATCAGCCCCGCCGAAAGGAAAAGGTATGCTGCCTGCACCTTTTTCTCCCCGCTGTAACAGAAATACATGACCAGCATGGAAACAAAGGTGAACACCGGCACCATGCCGAATTTCCTCCATTCCTTATAGGAAAGCGCACCATAGCTGTTCTTCCCTTTCCATATCCAGCGCAGTACAATAAGCAGGAAAACACGCACCATTTTCATTGGTACGAGCCAAAAAGGATTCTCTAAAGCATACAGCTCATCCTTGGAATTCAGAATATTTTCAATCAGCAATGAAAAAATGTCTGTCAAAAATAATAGCGAATAATTCAACATGGAAAAGAAAATGCACTGTTTCAGCTCCGCCTTATAAAATACCGCGCAGAATGCCATGAGTTCCAAAACTGCTACCAATACCTTGATTACCATTGTGTCTTGGTACATGTCAAGCAACGCAACGAGCACAGTGGCAAGGTACAGGATCATGTACCTGCCCTTATCCAGCCAGCCTTTTCTTTTCCTCTCCATGAAGATGTCAAAAAAATACACGGCTCCCCATACCTCTATCGCAATGATGCAAAATGAAATTATCCATCTTTCCATAATCACTCCACCCCTTTAAACAGCGTGTACTGCCGCTTCACTTCCGAATATCTTGACTTCGGTACGGATATCTCCTTCCCTGTGGTCAGAACCATGACATAACTGCTAATCCTCTCAATATATTTCATGTTGATGAGGAAACTCTGGTGTATCCGCACAAAGCCCATCTCTTTCAGATCCTCCTCCAGCTCATCCATCTTTTTATAAATATTGAATGTCTGTTCCTGCGTGTAGAACACATTCTTGTGTTTGTTCGTTTCGATATAGATGATGTCGTCCACCTTAAGCCGCACGTTCCCTTCCACGAAGCCGAACTCCATCACCCGCTCCTCCTGCAGGATTTCACGCAGGATATCATCCATACACTCCTGCAGGGTCTGTTCCAGGTCATCTTTTAAGAGGAAACGGCTCGCCTTTACCTTGTACCCGTCCAGCGCATAGTTCACATACGCAGTGACCAGCACGATATGTACTTTCGGGCATTCCGACTTTATCTGCCTTGCCACTTCCAGGCCATCCATGCCGTCCATATTGATGTCAAGGAAGACAATGCCGCATTCCCGTATATAATCCATATCCTTGCACAGGCTTTCCCCGGAGCCATATTCCCTTATTTCAAAATCCTGCCCGTAGGCTTCCAGCAGCGCCTTAAGTGCGCCGCGGTCATCCTCCCTGTCATCGCAGATCGCTATCTTCATCGCACAAACCTCCCATTATATATAATATCGGATCAAGAGGTATCTTACCGTACACAAATGCACCAAACTCCCATTTTTGGCACCAAACGACTATAAAACCATATTTGCTCTAAGTTCCCGCTTACCAATAGCAACTATCAAATTGGGAAGTATCATTACATCTCCCTGAACATGCTTCTCTCACAAGCCTCCACTGGCGCTGCATGACAGATCGCCGCATATGGAGTAAAACCATAGCGGCGGTTGTGCAAAAAATGACAGAATCGCAAAATCATTACATGGAGCCATTTTGCCGTCATTCGACAGTTTTTTTAATCCGGAGTAACGGTGCAGAAACCGGAACTGGATTGTGCCTCTCGCTGAGTGTGTTCATCAAATTCTGCCTGGCTAAATTTCTCAATACCTGTCAGTGTTCCATTCTCAGAGGTGTTTTGATTTGAAAAATCACGAACCGTATAGACATCAATTGAACCACTTTCGTTCCACGAATTGCGGATTTCCCCGTGGAACTTTCCACCAGTCAGGCTCTCGCCGTTAGAGGTCAAAACATCCTGGAAGTAGCGTACCTTTTCGCCATTGAAATACCATTGATCATTTTCGACATCATAGGTAACACCAAATGCTTCATACTCCTTTGCCATCTCTTCGAGTTCCTTTGCAGAGGGTGGATCACCAACTACGGCAACTATAGGAAGCGGATTTTTGATTGCCTCAATGTTACGGGCGGCAAATTCTTCCTCCGAAAACTCTTTTAAACCAACCAATGTTCCGCTGGGATCAAAAGAGCCGTCATCAGAGCGAACAAAGCTGTTGAGATTACGGACAGCATAAACATCAACCACGCCATCTTCGTTGAAAAAGTCCCTGCCAGCCTGGGTGCCATCCGCTATAGTATAGTAGTCCTCAAACCACCGCACCACTTTGCCGTTATAATACAGTTCATTTCTTCCTGCGTCATAGACCATGCCAAACTGTTCATAGGTCTTGAACTGCTCCTCATAGGCATTTCCATCTGCTTTGGCATCCCCTCCATCCTCGGCATACACAGTAAGGGCAGGGGATGATCCATTTGATGCCTGTGATGAGGACGCACCCATCTGCGCCGCATTTGCATTCGGCAGAACCGCTGCTGTCCCACACCCGCTCATGCCTCCCACAAGCAATGTACATAAAAGCCCCAACATAAGATGTTTTTTGTTTTTCATTGGGTAAATCCTTCCTTTCTTTGAATGTACTTATAGCATAGCAGTCTTATTTGTGATTTATTTGTGGTTAGTGTGTGATTTATGTGTAGAATGTGCATCTCGGATGCACATGAAAAGGCGGCAGGTCAAAGTCCCCGCCGCCTTTTTAACTGGAATATTAAATTGTGAAAGAAAAATGGACTCCGGAGTCAGTATTGCGGACCATGCATTCACTTCCATGCTGGTGCAGTATCCTCTGCGTGACATACAGCCCCAGCCCGCTCCCGCCTGTCTTCCTGCTCCTTGACTGTTCCACACGGTAAAAGGCGTCAAAGAGTTTCGGAATACTTTCATCTGGTATATGCGTCCCCGTATTTTCAACGGAGAACTCCAACTGCCCGCCCTCCATATGCCCGCTGATCCAGATAGATGCACCCGGCGGCGAATACTTGACCGCATTTCCGATCAGGTTTGAAAAAACCTTCTCCATCAGTATTTTATTTCCATTTATAAAAACGGTGGCCGGCAGGTCAAGACATACCTGTAAATCTTTCTCTGCCATAAGGTCTTCCGTTTCACTCAGATAACGCCGGATGACCTGCACACAGTCAAAATTGTCTTTCTTAAAGTCTGCGCCTGCGGCATCCAGCCTTGATATGGTCAGTATCTCCTGCACCATCGTCTCAAGTGTGTTTGCAATCTCCAGCGACCTGGCAAGATATTTCCCGTGGTCCTTATAAGCCCCGATGCCCAGCAGCATCCCCTCTAACTGGCCTTTGATGACTG
>CAMWLE010000113.1 GCA_947175015.1 uncultured bacterium | reverse complement strand
GCCGGAAAAGGAATAATTGAGAAAAGGAAAAGCGAATCATTGATAAAAGAAATATCTGAAAAAAAGAAAATTGGAAAAGCATCTTCAGATGAAAAAGGTAGAAGAAAAAATCAAATGAAAATCAGGATAGAGAAAGCAGGATGAAAGTCGGATAAAGAAAGCAGGATGAGGTAAATTTGAATAAGCAAAATTCGGATAAAGAATATTCATATAAAAAAATTTTAGATAAAGAAAATTCAGATAAAGAAAGTGCAGACAAAGATGATTCAGACAGCAATTTAGATAAAGTCGGTTTCAATTGTTATAAAACAGATATCAAATCCCTGTCCCTTTCGGAGTTGACAGAAGTGTTTGTGGCCAGAGGGGAGAAGCCATATCGGGCGGCACAGACGTATGAGTGGATGCATCGGAAGCTGGTAAGAGGATTTGACGAGATGACCAATTTACCGAAAGCATTTCGGGAAAGCTGCAAAGAGCAGTATACTTATACTGCGTTACAGACAGTATGTGTGCAGGAATCCCGGATAGATGGTACGAAGAAATATTTATTTGCGCTTTCCGATGGCAATTTGGTGGAAAGTGTATGGATGAAATACAAGCATGGCAATAGCGTCTGTATCTCATCTCAGGTCGGCTGCAGAATGGGGTGTCAGTTCTGTGCCTCTACGCTGGATGGTCTGGAGCGCAATCTGCTTCCTTCAGAGATGCTGGATCAGGTTTATGCGATTACATTGCTGACAGGAGAACGGGTAAGCAATGTGGTGGTTATGGGGACAGGTGAACCCCTGGATAATTATGATAACTTGCTGAAGTTTATTAGAATGCTTACGGACGAGGACGGACTGCACATCAGTCAAAGGAATGTGACAGTGTCTACTTGCGGTATTGTACCCGGAATAGAAAAGCTTGCAGGAGAGAATTTGCAGATTACACTGGCGTTATCGCTGCATGCTGCAACAGATGAAAAGCGCCGCAGTCTGATGCCCATAGCCAGACAGTATTCCATTGCGGAACTTATGGAAGCCTGTCGGTACTATTTTAAGAAGACCGGCAGACGAATTACTTTCGAATATAGTCTGGTGAGAGGGGTGAATGACACAGAGGAGGACGCAGAGCAGTTAATCAGGCTTGCGAAACCGCTGTGCTGCCATATCAACCTGATACCTGTAAATCCGGTCAGGGAACGAAAATTTGTACAGCCGGCAATGGACAGAGTACATGCTTTTCAAAAACTGCTTGAAAAAAACAAAATTAATGGTACTATTAGAAGGGAAATGGGCAGAGATATCGATGGCGCCTGCGGACAACTTCGCCGCAGACATCGTTCGGGGCTGCAGGACTTTGGAGGAAATGAAACGTGTTAAAGACGTTTTCCATAACTGATATAGGCAAAAAAAGAAAAATGAATCAGGATTATGTATATTCATCAGAACAGCCAGTGGGCAACTTGACAAATCTGTTTTTGGTGGCGGATGGTATGGGCGGACATAATGCGGGAGATTATGCCTCCAGAGTAACAGTGGAAACCATTGTGGAGAAGGTCGGGGGATCTTTGGAAACGGATCCTGCAAGCATTCTGGCAGAAGCAATCCAGGAAGCTAATTCGTTGGTGCGTAAGCGTGCTGCACGTTTTCCATGGTTGGAAGGCATGGGGACTACGGTGGTAGCTGCTACCTGTGTGGGTAATATTCTTTATGTTGCTAATGTGGGCGACAGTAGATTGTATGTGATAAATAACAAAGAAATTCGTCAAATTACAAAAGATCACTCCTGGGTAGAAGAAATGGTAGAAAGAGGAGAGTTGGGCAGGGAGGATGCAAGGAACCACAGCAATAAAAATATTATTACCAGAGCTGTGGGAGCCGAAGAGACGGTGAAGGTGGATTCTTTTGTGATACCTCTTGAAGAAGGCGATGAAATACTGATGTGTACGGATGGACTGACCAATATGCTGGAAGATGAGGAAATGAGGATGATATTGGATGGAGCCAGGGATATTGTGGAGAAGGCACAGAAATTGGTGAAAGCGGCCAATGAGCATGGCGGCAGGGATAATATCAGCGTGATCCTGATAGCCGACTGCGCATCTGAGAATGGAGAGCATATATGATTAAAATTGGAATGATGATAGGCGACCGGTATGAGATACTTGAGAAAATAGGTACCGGCGGCATGTCTGATGTATATAAAGCAAAATGCCATAAATTGAATCGTTTTGTGGCTGTAAAAGTTCTGAAACAGGAATTCAGCGAAAATGCAAATTTTGTTTCCAAGTTCCGGACAGAGGCGCAGGCAGCTGCAGGATTGATGCATCCCAATATTGTAAATGTGTACGATGTTGGAGAAGAGAACGATATCTATTATATCGTTATGGAACTGGTAGAAGGCATTACCCTGAAAAAATATATTGAAAAAAAGGCCAGGCTGTCTTATAAGGAGGCAGTCAGCATTGCGATACAGGTTAGTATGGGAATTGAGGCAGCCCATAATAATCATATTATTCACAGGGATATTAAGCCTCAGAATATTATTATTTCCAGAGACGGTAAGGTGAAGGTGACAGACTTTGGCATTGCTAAGGCAGCCACCAGCAATACCATCACTTCCAATGTGATGGGGTCCGTACATTATACATCCCCGGAACAGGCAAGAGGCGGTTATAGCGATGAAAAAAGTGATGTGTATTCTCTGGGCATCACTATGTTTGAAATGCTTACGGGGCGGGTACCATTTAATGGGGAGACGACGGTGGCCATTGCCATTAAGCATATTCAGGAGGAAATGCCCTCACCCAAGGAATTTGTGCCGGAAATACCGGATAGTGTGGAAGGCATTGTGCTGAAATGCTGTCAGAAATCTCCGGACCGAAGATATCAGAGTATGCAGGAAGTTATTGCTGATCTGAAACAATCATTGATGTATCCCAATGAGAATTTTGTGGTACAGAATGATCCGGATATGGAAGGCGGAACGCGGACGATTACCCCCAGTGATATGGAGCAGATCAAGCGAAGGACTACCTACAGGGATAATTATCAATACGAGGAACAGGTGGAATACGAAGAGCATGAAGAGCCCTTGCGCCTTCGTCCCGAGACGGATGAGATATATGAGGATGAACCAGAGGATGGGGATGATTATGATTATAATCCCAAAATGGAGCGGGTGACTACGGCGCTGGCTTTGATTGGCGGGATGGTCATATGTGTGATTGTGATCATTTTGGCTGTCAATGTATTTGGCGGACAGGATGATAACAGGGTTCCCAATGACCAGTCGGGCCCCTTCGTTACATCAGAGCCATCTGCGACCCCCAGTGAAGAAACGAAGTATGTGAAAATGCCGGATATAAAGGATAAGAGCGTGGAAGAGGCCAGAAATGAACTGAGGGAATATGGATTGGAATCAGAGGTGGTATATGAGGAATCGGATACGGTGGCTGTTGGGGTGGTAATCAATACCAATATTGCAGCAGGCGCGGATGTGGCGGAAGGGAGTACCGTTTTGATTACCGCAAGCGCAGGTCCGCAGGCGGTTCCGGTACCGGATGTGACAACTCTTTCGTATGAGGACGCATATGGCAAACTTACACAGGAGGGATTTGCCGTTACAAGGGAGGAAGGCTACTCGGACAATATAGAGAAGGGGTATGTTGTGTCTCAGGTTCCCGTAGGAGAAACCAGAGTTGCCAAAGGTACAAATATTACAGTCACAGTGAGCATTGGGAAAGAGAGAATATGGGTGCCGAAGCTCCTGGGGCGTACCGAGCAGGATGGAACCATAGAGGCCATCGAGGCAGGATTGCAGATTGGCAGTGTTGCACAGGTATATAATTCTGAATATGAGGAAGGTCTTATTTGTTATCAAAGTTATTCTCAGGGATCTTATGTAGAACCGGGGACAGCTTTGGATATTAAGGTCAGTAAAGGACCGGAAGAGACACCGGAGCCACAGCAGATTTATCGGTATAATGGCAGTATTATGGCGCCCACGGCAGAGGAAGCGCCTGATTATGTGGCGGGGACGGAGATTGCCATTACTTTGATTGCGGATGATGGATTGGTGCTTTTGGATACGAAGACATCCAGCTTTCCCCAGGCAGCCAATTATTATGGACTGAAATCCTCAGGGGGAACCATTACGATGTCTTATACGGTGACCATGGGCGGAACCACTTCCGTGGACCCGGTTACAGGGGAGACGATTACGACACCTGGTATGACAGAACCGCGTTCTTTTACCAGAAGAGTCGAGTTTACACCAGAATAGATTTCAGCTTTTTACAAACGGAGGAACGCAGAGGGATTGAGTTGTCTTGGAAAGCGTTCTTTTACTGATTGCCTGTGTTGACGCAGGCGGTAGGATGGGTAAGCCAGGGAAAAGGAGTTATGAGGGGAAAGATAATCAAAGGAATTGCAGGATTCTATTATGTCCACGCAGTGGACATTGGTCACGCAGTGGACATTGGTCACGCAGTGGACATTGGTCATATAGTGGATGCTGACCGCACAGTAAATTATAAAAAGAAGGATGGTGCCCCAAAGGATACGACAGCAATGTTTTCGTGTTACACGCAGAAGGAAGAAGTTGGTGCGGTGTATGAATGTAAGGCAAAAGGCATATTTCGGAAGGATAAGCGCAAGCCTTTGGTGGGCGATGATGTGGAAATGGATGTGTTGGATGAAGAGAAGCGTTTGGGGAATATCAGAGAGCTATTGCCCAGACATAGTGAACTGATACGTCCGGCGGTGGCAAATGTGGATCAGGCATTGATCATATTCGCTGTGGCCAGGCCCAAACCCAGCTTCAATCTGCTGGACCGCTTCTTGATCATGATGGCCAGGCAGAACATGGACTGCATTATCTGCTTCAACAAGCTGGATATGGAGGAAGGGCGGGAAGCGGAGAACTATATTCAGATTTACAGAGATTGCGGCTATCGTACAATGGGGATCAGCGCCTTGGAGGGAAAGGGAATCCAGGAGCTGAAGGGATTGCTGGCAGGAAAGACAACCACCGTGGCGGGTCCCAGCGGGGTGGGGAAATCTACATTGATTAACTGTCTGCAGTCGAATGTGGTCATGGAGACAGGGAAAATCAGTGAGAAAATCGAGCGGGGAAAGCATACTACCAGACATGCTGAGCTGATTGCCATTGGAGAGAATACATATATTCTTGATACGCCTGGCTTCAGTTCTCTGGAATTATTTTCTCTGGAAAAAGAACAGCTTGCAGGATACTATCCTGAATTCACGCAATATGAAAAATATTGTAAATTCGGAGGCTGTGCTCATATAGGAGAGAAAGAGTGCGGCGTAAAGGATGCAGTAACAGAGGGCGGCATCAGTAAGATGCGTTATGATAATTATTGCATGCTTTATAAAGAGCTGAAAGAGAAAAAAGCAAGGTATTGACATAGAAATCAGCGTTACGAATATATGAAAAGGGGGATTGTCGTATTTCCGTAAAATAAATTTTACAGAAAAAAATGCTCTATGTAGAGGGCAAAAAAGATTAGAATGGCTCTGTGTATGATAAATATGCAGGGCTTTTCTTGACGAGCAAAATATTTGTGATTGAGATAGAAACACAGAATGCACCTTTAGGGATAGTTTGTGTTCTAATCCGAAAACAGGTGTTTTTGAGGATGCTTGCTCTACACTCATGTCATTATTGACATTCGGTGTACAAAATGTTATCCTGTAACTAGAGTACAAGATGTAATCTACACGAGGAGGATAAAAATGCAGCAAATATCAGATTATGAATTGGAACTTATGAAAATTATTTGGGCTAACGGCGGCA
>CAMWLE010000112.1 GCA_947175015.1 uncultured bacterium | reverse complement strand
GGTTGAAAACGTGGAAGGGATATTGAGAAGATTGGAGACATGGCAGGCATGCTGAAAAAGCCGGAGGCATGGAGAAAAGCTGAGAAATAGGTATTTGTAATTGTAATAAGAAATAGCTGTGGGCTTTATATTAGATCCATGGGTGAGAACTGGAAAAGGCCGCGTAGTTTTGATGGTTGATAAGAGAAGGATTTTGGTGAGAAAATGAAGAAACAGATTTTGCTTAGCATTTCTATCTTAGTTTCCGGAAGGGGAGATACTACAAATAAGTGCATTGATTCCTTAGACAGGCTTCGGAGACGGGTATCCTGTGAGTTGCTTCTTGTGGATACAGGGTGCTCAAAAGAAATGCGGCAATGGATAGAGCAAAGGGCTGATAAGGTGATTTCCTTCCAATGGTGTAATGATTTTGCAGCCGCCAGGAATGCAGGTCTTCAGGAAGCTTCCGGCGAGTGGTTCATGTTTCTGGACGATGATGAATGGTTTGAGGATACCAGCCAGTTAGAAGCGTTTTTCCTGTCCGGAGAGTATAAAGCTTATGCTTCTGCCTCATACATCATAAGGAATTACATGGATATGGAGGGACAACGGTGGCAGGATGTCCCATTACCGCGTATGGTGAGAAGAAATCGTGAAACCCGTTTTGTTTATCCGATTCATGAGATGCTGTGGCCGCGGTATGAGCCGATGAAATGTTTTGAGGATTATGTGCATCATTATGGTTATGCTTCCGCTGATCCGGAAGTACAGAAGGAAAAGCATGAAAGGAATTTATCACTTTTGCTGCCGGCGATAGAGGAAGATCCCCATTGTATGCATCATTATCTGCAGGCGGTGATGGAGTATATTGCAATGGAGGATTTTGTGTCTGCATTGCAGATGGCGGAGGATGGAATCAAACATTTTGATTCTGGCAGAGAGAATGATAATAGTTTCCTCTGTGGCCTTTGTGCTGCGGCAGTAAAGATAAGGGTATTGGAAAGGCAATACGAAGAGGCGGTTAAGAGGGGGAAAGAGCTGCTGGAACATGTGGAACTTTCACGGCTGGCGAGAGCGTCTATTTACGGTGATTTGGTAATTGCATGGAGTGCACTGACAGGGCAATATGCTGCGGAAACGTGTCAGGAGAAAGCGGAAGCCAGGTGCAAGGGGGCAGCAAAAGATACATGTCAGGGAGAAGCAGAAGCTACATGTCAGAAGGCAGCGGAAGCCATGAGCCAGGAGGAAACGGAAGCCAGGCATCAGGAGACAACAGAAACCACGTGTCAGGAAGCGGTGGACACAGGGTATCAGGAGGCCGCGGGATGTTTGCGCGACTATCTGCAAGATAAGGCGTATTTTTCCGCACATTCCAAAGAAATGTCGGCACAACAGACGCTTATTCTGGATCAATGTTTTGAAGTGTATCATTATCAAATGATTATGGGTTGGGCATTTGCAGCCGCATTATTTTCACGGAAAGCAGAAGAGGCGGAATCGTTGCTTCAGCGGGAATCTGTTGCATGGTGGATGGAGGCAGTGCAAAATTGGTATACATATACAACAGAGCAATTCAGAGAAAGATGGAAAGAAGATTTCCAGGTGTTGGCTGCAGGGGGGCTGGGACAGTATCATAAAGTGAGGCAATTATATAACCTGTTGACTGCACCATCAGAGGCAGAAGAAACTTTTTCTCAGGGAACGGTAAGCAACCAGGAAGCGGGCACACGAAGCGCAGGCAAACAGGAAGTGGAATACAAGCAGGAAGTATGTAGAAATGAAAAAGTGAGAGAAGAGAAAGGTTCTGAGATGGCAGGGCAGCCTATGGATGAGAGACAGGCAGCCAGAGCAGAAATGGAAGTATTGGCGGCGAAGCTGAAAGTCCAGATTCGTTTTCTGATAGAACAGCATCAGGAGCAGGCGGCACTTGCTGCAATCAGGCAGGTGTTACAATTCATACCTGAAGATAAGGAACTGCTGGAGCTGTTGAAAAAATTGGAGGGAAGGTAGAAGAGATGAAAATACAATTTTTGAATGGAGGATTGGCGAATCAGGCGTTTCAATATATATTTGCCAGGTATTATGAGTTATCGCATCCTGGGGAGACTATGTACATGGATGATTCTTATTTTGCGCTGAATACGGTACACAATGGGTATGAGCTGGATAAGGTATTTGGAATCAAAGCACATATGTTGAGTGAATGCTTTGACGAAGAGGTATGGGGATTTATTTTGGAGGAACGCAAGAAGGGCAAGAGCGTGCCGCAGATTTTGTGTGAGAATGAAATTGAGATGTATATGATATCGGAGGTAGGAGAAGGGCACAAGACGTTTAATCCTTTTCAGGGCCAGGTAGTATCCATTCCCTGCAACGATTATATTCCTAAGATTTTGGACATGCCAGGTGATATCTATTATCATGGTTATTGGATTAATAAGAATTGGTTTGCCGCATATCGGGAGCAATTTCTGGAAGAATTCCGCTTCCCGGAGATTACAGAGACGAAAAGCCGTGATTATCTTGCTCACATACAAAGTACTAATTCGGTGTCAGTTCATATCAGGCGGGGAGACTATGTAACATTGGGATGGGCAATGGAACCGGAGTTTTGCCGAATGTGTATTAAGAAATTTCTAAATGGGGGGGGCAGTAATTGGGATGTATTTGTGTTTTCCGATGATATTGAATGGTGTAAGGAACATCGGGAAGAGCTGGGACTTACACAATTTGGAAATATCACATTTGTGGAAGGGAATGCGAAGGGGAAGAATTATCTGGATATGCAGTTGATGAGCAAGTGTAAAGGCATGATTTTATCTAACAGTGCATTTTGTTATTTGGCGGCGCTGTTGAATGTGGATTTGCAGCGCTATGTGAATCCAACACCCAGAGAGGTGTAGTGTGGGGAGCTTTTGAAAGGGGTGAAGTCAAGTGGTATTACCCTATTTTTCATGGGATAATACGGAATGACGAACAATATAGGATTTGTTGTAGATAAATTGGCGGCAAGGAAGTGCAACAGTATAACTGCGGAAGAATGTTGGAGGGGTAGGTAGTTTTATGCTTACGAGGGAAGATATTCTGGCTTATGGCTTAACATTTTCAGACACATATGTGGATAAGCCATTTCATGATGATAATTGGGTATTGGTACGTTACAGGAAGAATAAGAAGGCATTTGCATGGACTTATGTGTATGAAGGAACATTGCGGGTGAATGTGAAGGTGGATCCTCAGTGGCGTGATTTCTGGCGGCAGACATATCAGGCGGTGATTCCCGGATACCATCAGAATAAGGAGCATTGGAATACGATTATTCTGGATGGCAGTATTCCGGAGGACGAGGTGAAGCGCATGATTGCTGAGAGTTATGATTTGGTTACAGGCAGGGAGAAATAGAACCTTACCCATTTATAATTTATGGGCAATTGAGAAGCAGTGCTTTCAGAAGGAGTAACAAAATGAAGCGTTTTCCTGATAGTGTTCAGAGAATTTTGGAATGTTTTGTAGAAAGGGCAAGAGAGATATTCGAGGGAAATCTAACGGGAGTGTATTTGCATGGTTCTCTTGCAATGGGATGTTTCCGCCAGGACAAAAGTGATATTGATCTGATTGTGGTGGTGGAAGATGATATTACAGATGGGCAGAAGATGCGGTTTATGAAGGAAGTAACAGCATTAAATAAAATGGCGCCAAACAAGGGAATTGAAATGAGCGTGGTGAAGGCGGTATATTGCAGGGAGTTTGTCTATCCAACTCCATATGAGCTGCATTTTTCGATAGCACATTCGGACTGGTTTTACAGGGCGCCGGAGGAATATATCAGTAAGATGAAGGGGACTGACCCGGACTTGGCGGCGCATTTTACGATAATAAATCATTATGGGGTTGTTTTGTATGGGGAGCAGATCAGGGAGGTATTTGCTCAGGTACCCAGAGAGAATTATGTTGACAGTATCTTGGCTGATGTAGAAAATGCGGAAGAAGATATCCTAGAGAACCCTGTGTATGTGGTATTGAATCTATGCAGAATATTGGCTTTCCTGAAAGATGGGCAGGTACTTTCCAAACTTCAGGGAGGGGAATGGGGACAGAAGAACATAGATTTTATATATGGGGGCATTGTGGGGGACGCGCTCAGGTGTTATACCTCTGATGAAACAATGGTGGTTGATAAGGAAGCGGCAAGCCGATTTTGCCATATGATGCGAGAGACCATAGATATGTTTGTATGATGTAATCATTTCAGCGCTTCGGTTCTTATCTCTCCTGGGGGCGTTCCTCGCAGCTTTGCTGTGCCATCAACGTCTCCATGCAACTGGTGGTATACCCATACATAAAAGTCATAGGGGAGTCGGCGCACACTTCATGTTTTATAGAAAATGGCAGATTTTTTCATCGTTCCATTCCGGATGACTTTTGATCATAGTACATATTTTTTGTATCAGAAGCAGATCCTCTTCCAATATATTGGCAATCTCTTCTGGCGGCATGTTTTTGGACATTTTCTTCCGGACTAAGCTGATAAGCTTTTGTTTTTCTCCTTGCACCTGGCCGAGTATGATACCTCTGTTTTCGCCAATTGCTATACCCTCATCTCTCACATAGTCATCACGGGCATTTCTGTCTCGTATTTCTTTCATATGGGCTTCATATAATGCGCGCAGTCCTTTGCTCAGGCTCATTTGCTTTATTTCTTTGATTGCTTCCAGTATACCTGCATTTTCCGTATGAATCATATCCAAGTCCTCCTCCGTTTTCGCGTTGATCAGGCGTATCCAATTATCTACTTGCCTTGTTCCGTCCAACTGTTTCCTAAGCTCAATGATATGTATTTCAAGAAGATCTGAAAATTGCTGTCCATCTTCATCCCGCAGACGATAGATATGATGATATTTTGGCTGTTCGTCAAGGTTAAAATCCAGTATGCTGATATTGATACATTTTCCAAAAAAAGTATTGGCCAGGAGTGCATTCATAGATACTGGTAGTAATCTTTGAGGAACACTCCTGCTTTATTCTGTTTACGTTGAACGAAAAGCATAGAGTTTCCTGATCGAAAGAATATATGAATTCAGATATCAAAATAATATAGAAAGTATTATGCTTTGAGGTTATTCTAGCATTTTTATATCTGATATGCAAGAACATTTTTGACAAAATTTTTGATGATATCGTTTAGGTGTGAGTGAACAGTTGGTTGTTTTACAAATGTCTTCGTCTCAACTATAGTATAATTACGTTCTAATAATTGAAGAAGAGGAGGCACAATAATGAGCGACAAAATGAACGAACTGACACAGATTGGCAGCAGGCTGTCTGTGTGCCGTCAGAACAAGAACATGACACAGGAGGAATTGGCGTACAGGCTTGGGATTACGCCGCAGGCATTGAGTAAGTGGGAGAGGAGTGTCAGTTTTCCTGACATTTCCATGTTGGCGGATATTTCACGGTTGCTGGAGGTTAGTACGGATTATCTCTTAGGGATTGGGAGCCAGGATGGGAAAGAGAGCAGTGAAAGAACGATGCAGCTTGAAATAGGCAAAAATCTGAACAGTTGCCTGGAAGCGCCGGAATTGATATTCGGTATGAAGCTGGTTTCACTGTTTAGGGATAATAAATTTGTTCCTAAGATTTTGGAGATGAGAAGGAAGCTGTCCTGCACAGGTACTTTACTGCCAATTGTCAGGCTCAGAGATGACAAGCAGCTACAGGAGCAGGAATTTATGATTCTTGCCTATCATAATGTGTTGTATTCCGAGGTGCTGGAAACTATTGATGAAGGAACATTGGATTACATGCTTCAAAAGCTGGAAGAGACGGTAAGAGAAAAATATTATGAAATTCTGAACCCTGATATTGTCAAAAATCTGGTAGATAATTTGAAAATAGGACATCCTGCTTTGATTGAAGGGGTAATTCCGGAGAGAATACCCTATTGTCTGTTGCTGGAGGTCATGAAG
>CAMWLE010000111.1 GCA_947175015.1 uncultured bacterium | reverse complement strand
CCCTTTTCCAAGAAAATCTTTTTCATTTTCCTCTTGACATATCACCAAATTGCTTATACTGTTTTTGAATCATTGATTTTCATAATGGTTTAGTACCTTTATAGTTACCTGTTTTCTCTTTTCTGTTTTTATTATACTTCCCTTTATATTCAATAACAAATACTTATATTTAATTCATATCAATAGCTAAAACCTATTTATTAAAAACAAGCCCAACCAACTTATCTGTTCTTATTCTTCTCCCAATGAACCACGCAAATATTGTAAATGCTCCAATAACTGCCAGTGCCGGAAGCAGGACATTTTCCATATCCGGATGGGATGAAAAATTGCTGATTCCAAACATCCTTAGCAGCGCAGCTACCAATCCATCCGTAAACAGGGCACTGCCAAGTAAACCAATTACAGCGCCCAGAAAAGATACCATTCCAAACCGCAAAGCAAAAGATACCCGAAGGCTCCCGGCTGTCAATCCAAAAGACCTGTAAATCCCCATATCTTTTTGCTCCATTGCAAGAAGCTTGCTCCCTGATAAAACAGTAATAACGAAAATCATGATCAGCACCACTCCGTACATAAAGTACATCAGAAGCTCCATTGCGGAGAGAATTCCATATAACCCCGGCCATGAATTTTCATGAAGATACACATCCCCTCCATAAGCCGATTCCAACGCCTGCATGACCTGTGGCTGCGCCCCAGCATCCTCAAGGAAATAATGCACACACCACATATTGGCAGTTTCCTGCCCAATCTTCTGATACCCTTCACGACTGAGTCCAACATTCGCCCCCATGTCATTGGCACACTGATAAATACCGGAAACCCTGTACTCCGAACTGCCGAATCCTGCACCTGCCAGAACCGTATCTCCAATACCCACACCCAGATCGGCTGCCACAAATTCTGTCAGCACAATTTCATCCGGAGCCATGCAAGTCTGCCCCTGCAGCATATGAAAACGTTCCGGTTCCGTAATCACATTTGCAGTATAATCCATACCCTCCACAGAAACACTGGGCATGGCAAGCATATACTGATCTGTAATATCGGTATACAGGCGAATCGTCCTTTCGATATCCTCACCTGTTGTATTTCCCATGGGCTGTGCCGCAATATGCAGGTCTGCCGGGTTAAATGCATCCATCAACCCCTTCCCATCCGGTCCAAGCCATGAATCAATACGCCCAATCAGCGATGAAAAAAACACAAGCAGAATTGCGATAAAGCAATTTCCCAAATAACGCCTTTTTCCCGTTTCTATCTGCCGCAAAGCCAGCCAGAAGCACAAACCTTTTTTGTAAACCGGAGAATGCCTGCCGGATCTCACACTTTCCCTGTTACCTGTATTACAAATGGCTTTCAGCGGTGTAATTCGTTCCATTCCCGCTGTTTTCAGATAAACAAATCCGGCCAGAAGCCCCAAAACAAGGATTAAGGCTGGAATACAAAATAGCAGAGGAATTAGGGACGGAATCCGTATTCCGGTCGTAGTTATTGTCATTTGTCCGACAGCCGATGCAATTGGAATTGCCGCCAGAGCGCCCGTTACAAGTCCCGCAAAGACCGGAGCCAGAAATACGAGCATTTGAATTTGCTGCAGCTTTTTTGTCGTAAAGCCTATGGTTTTTAATATCCCTGTATCCACCATGTCCTGTTCCATGGAAGCGCTGATACTGTGTCCCATTACCACAAAACATACCAAAACCAGAACCAGCACAAAGGCCATCAAAAGTCCGGTAAACACATTCTGGAGAGTCATCATAAACCCGTAAATAGCCGTGTCCGAATGGGCAAATTCCATATATTGCAGGAGGCTGGTTTCCCTGCCTGTCACAGCGCTCCACTGTGCCATATCCAGCCTCTCGGAAGGCGCTTTGAAAATATGCAGCATAAACCCGGCGCGGGCAAGGGCATCAATCCCGGACCCTTCCAGTTTCCGGACAATATCCTCATAGTCCTGACTGCATATCAGAAAACTTTTCATGCCAATCATCGAACTTCCCATAAAAGGGTCCTCAAACCATCCCTTCACAAGGAATACTTTTTCCCCGCCGTTTCGCGCAATCGGAAAACGAATCTCATCCCCAATCTGAACACCGAACATCGATTGGAGAGATGGCGGGACGTAAATTTCTCCTGACTCTATCCGGGCAGCTTCCGGCTCATACCCCTCCAAATGATCAGCAAAGATTTTATAGGGATATCGATCCGGCTCATAGACCACAAGCTGCCCCTCACTGTCCGATTCCTGTCCGTTTACTTCATATTCTGAAAAAATGACCGGCTGTGTCCCCGTTTTTCCCACTCCGGACAGAGCGCCTATTTCATCCGCCAACCCCTCTATGTCAGAAATGCCGGTTACCCAAGCCGTCATATTCCCAAATCCCAACCGTTCCATCTCTTTTTCTACATACTGCCCGGAATTTCTCCAGACAGTCATCACAGAAACAAGAGACAGGGACAAGAGGAATACCAGGAAAAATATTCCGGTCAGGCTTCCTTTATGCCGTCTGCTGACTGCCATCCATAGTGTTTTTATTTCCATTCCTGTCCTCCTTACCATGACAAAGCGCTAAGCCAGCTGCTCAAATCCTGTTCCCGCCTCTTTGCATCCGTTTCCTGAAAAGCCGGAAATGTCATTTCGTCAAGGATTTTCCCATCTTCCAGATAAAGAATCCTTGTTCCCCTGATTGCCGCCCGGATATCGTGTGTCACCATCAGGATGCTCTGACCGCTTTCATTCAGTCCTGTAAACAGCTCCAGCACTTCCTCTGAATTCCGTTTGTTTAATGCCCCTGTCGGCTCATCTGCAAACAGAATACCGGGCGCATTTATCATTGCCCTTGCAATCGCTGCCCTCTGTGCCTCTCCGCCTGAGACCTCCGAAGGGAACCGTTCCTTTGCATTTCCCACATGCATCCGTTCAAGCAGCCTGACCGCCTTTTTTCTTACTTCTTTGGCATCCCTGCCGGAATCCAGATAACCTGCCACTGCTACGTTCTCAAACAGACTTAAAGAACTGACCAGATGGGTCTGCTGGAACACAAAACCAAATTCATGGGAACGGAGATCTGCCATCTGCCGCTCTTTATACCTGCTGATCTCTGTTCCGCGATACAGCACTTTTCCATCCGTAATACTGTCCATACCGCTCAGTGCATACAGAAGCGTGGATTTTCCAGCTCCGGAGGAGCCCATGATCACCGTAAAATCTCCGGCATAGATATCCAGATCGATATTTTTGAGTATCTGCTCCTGTCCCTCTCTCCCAGGGAACGCTTTTCTTATACCTTTTGCAGCAAGTAGCACTTCTCTCATACTGCAGCCACCTCCCTACTCTCCGACAGGATCAACGGCTTCTTTCCTGTGCGGGAATCCGGGAGAATCTCCTTTACAAAGCGCACATGAAACCTCACATGCATCAGTTTTTTCTCCTTCAGAATGTGTTCCATCCGATCCAGTATCTCCTGCCGTACAGCCGCCTGTCTGCTCTCCTGCGGAACTTCTGCCAGCATTTCAAACACAAAACGGGAGGTTTTACGGAACTGATAATCCCGAAGTCCCTCAATACAGAAACCTTCTACAGCCAGCGGATGCAGAAAATCGCAGTTTCCGTTTCCATCTTCAAACCACAGCATATCTTCATCCCTTCCCAACAGGATTTCTGCCCTGCTAAACGGGCTGCCCGAGAGCGGCTCCTTCAATACCAGATGGTCTGTTATTTCATAACGGATTAACGGTTGGGCAAAATTATAAAGGGAAGTCAGATACATTCTGCCGTCTTCTACATCTATTACATTCATGTCATCAAACAGGAGCATGCCGTCTTCCCTCCCTGTTTCCACGCCAAGCGCAAGGGATTCACTGGCTCCATAGATATTGATGACCTCCGCATGGAATGTCTGTTCCAGAAACAAGCGAAGTCCCGGATTCAGCGGTTCCCCGCAGGAGATAACCCTAAACACATCCACCTCCACCCCGCCACTCTTTACAAGCTCCCCTAAAATCTTAATAGCTGACGGATAACCAATGATCATATTTGGCCTGAAAGACCTGATACTTTCCACCCATTCAGGCAACGGTGTATTGATATCCAGATACATCTGCTTTGCTCCCACACCGCGGATTCCGTCACCCACAGCCATCGCTCCGCCGTATCGACCATCTGTTGCCGCGATATATACGATCCGTGGTCTCCCCATCAGCAGCTTCACAATCTGCGGCATGGACATCCCCCACAAGGCTCCCCGGATAATCCCAAGCAGCATCTGATCCCAAGCCTCCCTGTCATAAATAAAATATCCTGGTTTCCCTGTGCTTCCTGATGAATGAACAACATGATAATTCCGAAACGTTTTTTCATCCATGCTCTCATTAGCGTCAAACCGGCGCAATTCATCCTGCTTTACGTCGGTCACTGTAACCAGCTCATCAAAATGTTCCATCAGGATTTTCTTATTGATGGTCGGGAAAGCTGACAATGGAAGTTCGGACAGCTTCTCCTGTGTAATCCCGGCCTCTGTAAAGGTACGGCGGTAAAACCCGGAATGCTCCCACGCATAAGCCAGAAGTTTCCGTAAATTTTTTTCCTGCATCCGCCGCATCTGCTCTGCAGACTTTTTCTCATTTTGTTTCAGCCTCAATAAATCCAACAATACTTTTGCGTAATTCAATTGACTTCCTCCTTCTACTGAATCGTAAAAACATAACCCTGTGTGTAATTTTCACGATGATAATAAACGGCTTTCCCTTCCTTCAAATTGAACACAATACTCCACTCTGTTGATTCAAACTCGCCAAAATTATCTTTGCTGACCCGGTCCAGCGTATCCCTGACTTTTGTTTCATCCATTGAGCCATTCTCTTCCAGAGATTTCATCAGAATATCATACCGCTCATGGGACTGCTCAGTTCCGACTCCATGCCGTTCTCCCTCAGCCAGATAAAAATTGGTCACTGCCGGGGTCTGTGTTACCACCATTTCATTGTCTATATATTCGACCACAACGCTTTTTCCGCCAGAGTCCGCCATGGCAAAATGAACCATCATCCCCATCGAGGCATGCATATCATACTGTTCCAGCAGATCAAGCGCCTCGTCCACAGTCGCCGCCTTGTCAAGCACCAGCCGGATTGCCGTTGTTGTGGTAATATCCGGCTTATCTGTATTCTGGTCAATGGTAGCAGAATCCTGTATCATATTGACCGATACGGCAAGTCCTTTCTCATTCATGCCGTCCAGCGGAGCATATAACGCTGCTATCGTTTTTATTTCATCCGCTTTTAATGCCAGACCTGCCACACCGCCCGCTCCCTGACGGATAAAATCCATATTGACTGTGGAAATGGATGCATAAGCATTTTCCGGATAGGACATAACAACCATCGCCTCACAGGAATTCCAGTCGAAGTTCCGACCAAATAAAGCTTCACCATCTGCATTCTTTACCGCAATCGTACTGCATCCAAATATCTCGCCCATAAATCCCAAGTCCAGATCTCCCAGCATATTTTGCGTTAAAAATTCGATTACTTCCCCATCCGAAGCTGCTCCACCGCTGGAAAGAAATTCATCAAAACCGTAGCCGCCCTCATACCTCACAGCAGAAAAACCATCCTCCAATTCCATAATTTTCTCTGTAGGTACAATATCCATCACAGCTGCATTCCTTTCATCATCAGTCACATCCCTGTTTTCTATCGTTTGGCTGTTCTGGAATGACGGAATCCCATTACAGCCCGCCAACATGTATATCATACACATAGTAAAAATGGAAATTATCTTTTTTCGCATCACGAAACCTCCTATCTTTCTTTCAAGTATAGTAAACCCAAACAGCAATAGCAAATACTTATATATAATTCATTTGCATAATTGAAACCTATTTGCATATGTGCTATACTGAATAAAAAATCGTCGCTCGGCAGCGACGATTTTGAATGGTTTAAACTATCGCAATTTCCAATAGAATAAAAAACAATAAGGAAGGATGAAAAAACATATGGAACTGCGTGTACTCCAGTATTTTCTTGCCATAGCG
>CAMWLE010000110.1 GCA_947175015.1 uncultured bacterium | reverse complement strand
TGAATTCTATCAGGGGCTTGCTTGGGCGTTTGCTGTTTTCCAGTTCCGCATACGCCCAATCAATCCCCAAACACCTGTGATAGATTTCTGGCCGTCTAGGACATTCGGCCTGAATTCTATCAGGGGCTTGCTTGGGCGTTTGCTGTTTTCCAGTTCCGCATACGCTTATCTCCCAGTACCGTTTCCTGTCTCTATCGGATGATACACAAAACCGACTATCCGGACAGCACAAAACAGACTGTGCCCAGACGGTCGGCTTTTCACTTCAGCTACACTCCCTGTAGGTGCTCCTACTTCCGTCAGTTATGCAGCTTGTACATTTTCATATTACACGCCTTCCACAAGAAATGCAAGAATTTTTTTACCCCGATATCACTTTACAGCGCTTTTGGTAACATGCAATACCATATCGATAAATTGTCTTCATCCCATCCCTGACCAGGATTTCTTCATAGTTTCTGTCTCTGATCTGCTGCATTGCTTTCTTGCATCCAGCATCAAATGCAGCATTTTCAGCATATTTTAATTCGATAACTATGCCAATCTCTTTTGCCTCAATTTTTATAATAATATCACTGTAACCTTCTCCCGACTCAGCATTCGACTTGACCACCCACCCATCCATCAGACCGAAAAGTCCAAGTAAAATACCATGATAAAAATTCTCTTTCATATCCTTCTTCACATTTGTGTCACGGATACTGATGGTTTTTCCCAGGTAGGCATTGAATCCTTCCTCAATGACAGATACATCATTTTCCTGAAATGCCATACAGAAACTATTCAATTTTCCCATATCCTTTTTGGTCTCTTCCTGAAACCATTCCTGTATTTGCTCCACAAATATCCATCGTACTTCCCTGTTGGGTATCACAAGCTCTGTCAAATCGCCGTCCTGTTCCTTACCCTGCGTCAAATAACCTGTTGTATATAAGATACTCCACAGGTTCTCAATATCAGAATCCAAATCCCTGTAAGTTAGCTCCTGCCGGATTTTCTTCCGGATACTATTGCCATCAATCAATTGCTCAATCTCATTTCTGGCGGACGCACTCAACTTGTTTACAAATGTTCTGACAATATCATTGCCGCTGGTATTTACCCAGTAGTTCTGCGGTTTCTTTACACTTCCATCACGCAGATCTCCACAGTAATTAATCACATCCCACGGACAATAAATTCCCAAATTGCCAAACTGATATCCGTCATACCACTCTTTTATGACATTGTGCTGATCCATAAAGCCATAATAGGCAAGCATCTGCCGCACTTCCTGATCCGTAAACCCGAAATATTCATTATAGCGCACATCTTTGACCGTATATACATTAAAATTATTCAACCCTGTAAAAATACTCTCTTTTGAAATTCTGAAACAGCCTGTTAACACAGCAAAATACAAACTTCTATTTGTCTTAAGGGACTGACCGAACAAGTTTCTGATCAGTTCTACCATTTCTTCATAATATCCTGCTTTGTATGCCCTTTCAAGGGGAACATCATATTCATCAATCAATATAATTACTTTTTGTCCATAATGCTTTTGCAATAACTGCGATAACATCAGCAAACTATCTTCCATGGTTTCGTCGGCCATTGTAAAAGCACCCCTTTTATCAAAATTGATGATTGTTCTATATCGTTGACGCTCCACCGCCATCAAACGGTCGCTCTCCATAAGAAACTGAAATCTCATTGCCGCATTTCCCAGGATATTTCGGAGCCTCCCCTTCGCTTCATCGAAATTCCGTCCGCTCACACCCTTTAAGCTAATAGAAATAACTGGGAATTTTCCCATATATTCATCACAAATCTTCTTCTCCCCAGAAATTTCAAGTCCATCGAAAAGTAAACTGTCACTGCCTATGGAAAAAAAATATTCCAGCATACTCATATTCAGGGTTTTCCCGAAACGTCTTGGGCGTGTAAAAAGATTCACCTTGCCCAGATTCTCCAAAAGCTCCCTGATTAACCCCGTTTTATCTACATAGTAGAAACCCCAGGTACGTATTTCCTCAAAATCTTCTATTCCCATAGGAAGCCTTACTTGCATCGTCATATCCCTTTCCCGCACACTTATTCCTGATCTTTCTATTACGTTTCCCGTCTCCATAGATATACTCTATGTTCTCTATATTCTCCTGTCCTGTTAAGAAAAATCAAATACCTGCTCTACCCTTGCAACAATCTGCTTTGACGGCTCTACGACGGCATTAATACCTTACTCTACTTCCGCTCTCACTAAACCAATATCATGACAGCCGCCCCTCACATACGCTCGTGACTTTGGATGTGAAGGGATGTGAACCGTTACTGTCCTCATCATAGCAGATACCAGGCGGGAACACAAGATATTTCTATACTTATGCCCCTTCCAACCTTCGCAGATGTTACTGAGAAAGGTCTGAAACAAAAAACACACCCACCGCCAATTCATGGTTCGGGTGTGTTTCATCATCTCTACTTTTCCAGGAAACCCTTATAATTGCGTACCAGCATCATGGATTCCATCTGCTTCATTGTCTCAAGGATTACACTGACAATAATGATCAGGCTTGTACCGCCAAAAGACACACTGGCATTGAATATGCCACTGAAGAAATAAGGAAGAATCGCAATGACTGTCAGGCCTATGGCGCCAACAAATACAATGTAATTCAATACCTTATTCAAATAATCACTGGTAGGCGTTCCGGGCCTGATACCAGGAATAAAACCGCCCTGCTTCTTCATATTGTCCGCAATCATCAAGGGATTAAAGGTAATGGATGTGTAAAAATAAGCAAAGAAAATAATCAATACAATATACGCCAATAGTCCTATGGAATACTTCAACTGGCTTATATTGCACCAATAACTTGAATTCAGGTATTTCAGGATTTCACTCCAGACACCCGTCCCCGAATATCCTACAAAAGAGGAAATCATAATCGGCAGCTGCATCAGGGATTGTGCGAAAATAACAGGGATAACACCAGCGGTATTTACCTTCAACGGAATGTTGGATGTCTGACCACCCACCATCTTCCGCCCCTGAACCTTGTTGGCATATTGCACCGGAATCCGGCGGACACCATCATTCAAAATAATGACAAGCACTACCATTCCCACAATAATTGCAAGAATGATTACCGCTGCGAGCACTGCCGTAGCAGGCGCTTTACCAAATACAAATTGTTCAAAAAGATTCTTTAGGTCTTCCGGCAATCGGGAAATAATATTAATCACCAGCACAATGGAAATTCCGTTTCCTACGCCCTTCTCCGTAATCTGCTCGCCAACCCACATCAGAAAAGCACTGCCTGCTGTCAAAGTCGCAATGGCACAAATTACGTTCAACGCATTATAATTGATCAGATACCCCTGGCGTCCAAACGCGATCGACATTGCCGTGGACTGAATCAAAGCCAGCCCCACTGTCACATATCTTGTGATAGCCGATATCTTCTTTCTTCCGTCTTCACCGTCACGCTGCATCTCTTCCAATTTCGGAATTGCAATTGTGAGCAACTGTATAATAATGGAAGAAGTAATATAAGGGCTGATATTTAATGCCAAAATTGACATATTGATAAAAGAACCACCTGTAATCGCATCAAAAAAACTGAAAGCGCCGTCAGATTGACTGGCAAACCAACTCCTGAAATACTCACCATTCACACCTGGCACAGGCAGTTGTGATCCTATACGAATCACAACCAACATGGCGAAGGTGAATAAAATCTTTTCTCTAAGCTCTTTAATTTTAAATGCGTTTTTCAGTGTAGCAAGCATTACATCACCTCTGCTGTTCCACCAAGCGCCTCAATCTTTTCCTTTGCAGATGCACTATAGGCGTCTACCTTGACATTGAGCTTTTTGGTAAGTACTCCATTTCCAAGTAACTTTACTCCATCTCTAGGATTTTTAATGATACCAGCTTCTATCAGTGCATTTACATCCACGGTTGCCCCGTCTTCAAAACGCTCCAGGACACTTACATTAACAGCAACGATCTCTTTTGTATTCCTGTTCTTAAAACCTCTCTTAGGAATACGTCTATACAAAGGCATCTGTCCGCCTTCAAAACCGACTCTGGGAGCACCGGAACGAGCTTTCTGCCCCTTATGACCCTTTCCTGCGGTCTTACCATTTCCTGAGCCATGTCCGCGGCCTCTCCTGAAATCATTATGCCTGGAACCTTCTGCAGGTCTCAAATTGGATAATTCCATTTTTAACACCTCCTTATCTGATTATGCTTCTTCAACTTTCAATAAATGGCTAACCTTGCGAATCTGTCCCCTTGTCGCATCATTATCAGGAAGTATTATGGACTTACCTATCTTACGAAGTCCCATAGATTCAACGATTGCCTTATTCTTTGGCACAGCGCCAATAGTGGACTTTACCAAAGTAATCTTTAATTTCTTCTCTTCCATCCTTCTTCTCCTTCCTACCGCATGAAAAGACTTCCATCATGAACACTGTGTTTGTTCACCAGGCATTTTACCCGTCTGGAAGCTCCTCCCATGCTGACTCCCACGCCCTTCAAAACGGCATTATTCCCGTTTTTACAGGCATTGTCCAAAGCAAATACAACTTAGAATCGTGAAATGTTATATTTTCTTATGCGGCGTATTTAAGACACCAACGCGCAAATGCGCTTGGAACATCGCTTCACACTATGCCAATATTTCATCAACGGACTTGCCGCGGCTCTTCGCTACTTCTTCAGGAGCCTTCAACTGACTTAAGCCGGTGATCGTCGCAAGGACAACGTTCTGCTTGTTGTTGGAGCCAAGAGATTTTGTACGGATATTCTTAATACCTGCAAGCTCGCAGACCACACGGGCAGGACCACCTGCGATGATACCTGTACCTTCAGGAGCCTTCTTAAGCAGGACATTTGCAGAGCCGTATTTACCAATGAAATCATGGGTAATGGAATTATTCTCATCCAATGCAACTTCAACAAGATGTTTCATTGCATCTTCTTTTCCTTTACGGATTGCTTCCGGAATTTCTACCGCTTTGCCGAGTCCGGCACCCACATGGCCATTGCCATCGCCAACCACTACCAAAGCGGTAAAACGCATATTACGTCCGCCTTTCACAGTCTTGGTAACACGCTTGATGGTTACAACCTTGTCGGTCAATTCAAACTGGCTTGCATCTATGATTGTGTGTTTCATGGTGATGTATTCCTCTTCCTTTCCTAGAATTCCAAGCCAGCTTCTCTGGCTGCGTCAGCTAATGCTGCAATCTTACCATGATATATAAAGCCGCCTCTATCGAAAACAACCTTCGTAATACCTTTTTCAACTGCCCTCTTACCAATGACAGTTCCCAGATATGCTGCTGCATCAACGTTATTGGTCTTTGTAAGCTCTGCCTTAACCTCTTTCTCAAGAGTGGAAGCGGATACCAATGTATTCCCAACAGTATCGTCGATAATTTGAGCATACATATGATTATTGCTTCTGAATACTGCAAGACGTGGTCTTTCGGCAGTACCGCTGAAGCGGTTACGGATTCTCATGTGTTTTTTAACACGAACTTCTTTTCTTGACACCTTGTTAACCATCTTCATACTCTCCTTATCTGTTATTTCTTACCAGTCTTACCAACTTTACGTCTGATTGTCTCATCGGCATACTTGATACCCTTACCCTTGTAAGGTTCAGGTCTCCTCTGGTCTCTGATTTCAGCTGCGAATTGGCCAACCTTTTCTTTATCAATACCCTTAACGATAATCACGTTCTGTCCTTCAACAACAGTCTCGATTTCTTCCGGATCTGTCATCTCAACCGGATGAGAATATCCAAGGTTCAATGTCAGCTTCTTGCCGGACTTACCAGCCCTGTAACCAACACCGTTGACCTCAAGCTTCTTCTCAAATCCCTGTGTAACACCCACTACCATGTTGTTGATCAATGTTCTGGTCAGACCGTGAAGAGACTTCATCTTTTTCAAGTCATTGGGTCTGCTCACAAGAATCTCTGCACCCTCTACCTTGATTTCCATTTCATTGGGCAATACTCTTTCCAGAGTACCTTTAGGCCCTTTCACAGTCACTTTGTTATTTTCTGCAACTTCCACAGTCACACCTGCGGGAATCGCGATTGGCATTCTACCTATACGTGACATGCCCGTACCTCCTGTTATATATTGTTATATTTCAAAATCTCACTGTGCCCGTACCTGTCTTCCGCAAGTTCATCCCCGAAAACTACCTTCTTCATGAATGAACTCCAGTAATTCTCAGGCGGCGTCCTTTGACACCTTAGAATTACTTTCATGGATGAACTCTAGTAATTCTTAGGCGGCGTCCTTTGACACCTTAGAATTACTGTTCATCTTGGATGAAA
>CAMWLE010000109.1 GCA_947175015.1 uncultured bacterium | reverse complement strand
ACCGGAAAGCCGGGTACAGCAAAAAATTCCGTGCGGCGCATGAGACGGAAATCCTGCTGCACCAGGCGGCAAAGAAACACTTTGACGGATTGGGGATCACAAAGCTGCCCTCCGTTAAATCTCTGCGGGAAGAATACGCCGGACTCCTGGAACAGAAACGGAAAGCCTATTCTTCTTACAAGCAGGCCAGGGCTGATATGAAGGAGCTCCATAATGTCCGGGCGAATGTGGAGCATTTGCTGGACATTCCCACCGGGCGGGAACCGCAGAGGGAATCGCAAAAATCACGACAATAGGTTCTCTCCGCTTTTGTTTTTCAGCGTTCCAACGGAACGCGTAGCCATTGCCAACGGCAATGTTCTCAGGGGTTTGGGGATATGTCACCAACAAGCATTTAGCAGAAATTCCGGGTACGGGATTTCTGCTAAATACGCAATCTTACGGAAGATTGCATTGCTTGCCAGTAGTATTGTGAATTTCTGATAACCGGTAGCGAATTTTGCAAAAAAACTGAGGTTGCTCCACCTGAAATTCACAATCTCATGTTATACTTAAAATTGGAGGCGAAGCAAATGCAGAAGAATATTCTTATCATTGAGGATGAAAAATCCATACAAAATATATTAAAAGCGTTTTTAGAGGATGCAGGGTACAGAATCACGTTAGCTGATGATGGAATTGCGGGCATGGCAGCTTTTCACAAGTCGGCGTATGATCTAGTACTGTTGGATATTATGATGCCTAAACTGGACGGTTACACAGTCTGCGAAATGATACGCAACGAGGGCAGTGCACCTGTTATTCTGTTGACAGCATTAGATGATGAGGAAAGTCAGATGAAAGGCTTTGATGTGCTGGCCGATGATTATATCACAAAACCATTTTCCATGCCACTTGTCTTGCGCCGGATAGAAGCCATATTGCGGCGAACCCGAAATGCTGAGCACAACAGCACTATCCTGACCTATCAGGGAATTCAGTTGGACACATATACCTATAAGGTTTTTGTGTCTGGACGGGAAGTTATGCTGACAGCCCGTGAGTTTGAAATCCTGCGGCTATTCATGGAAAACAAGGGGCGTGTGTTCACCAGGGAACAGCTATTAGATCAGATATGGAACTATGACTATATAGGCGATGATAAGATTATCAATACCCATATCAAGAACATTCGTAAAAAGTTGGGCGTTGACTGTATCGAAACGATCAGAGGGGTGGGATATAGGGTTGATAAAGAAAATTAAAAGTAGCCTGTGGCTCAAAATATTCCTGCTGTTGACAACACTTTTGTTTGCGGTGAGTCTGTTGCTTTATGGGATTGTAATGGCGGTCATGCCTGCCAGTTACAAGTCGTTCGTAACCTCAAATTATATAGAAAAGATCAATGCACTGGCGGAGGAACTTAACGGGGACACACCGGATGATGCAGCCATCAAGATCTATGAATTTGGATTAAGTCATAATGCGACCATGAAATTACAGGGAACGGATAGCATTATTTCCTTTGGTGAGGAAGATCAGGCAGACAAAAGTAGCAAAGATACGATTGCAGTTCAAATTGAATTGACGGACGGGAGCTATCTTCTTACAATTTCTTCACCATTGGAAACAATCGATCAAATCACACAGACTTTTTGGAGGTTGCTCCCCATCATTGAGATTGTGGTGCTGGCAATTTCCTTAATTGCCTCTTATTTTGTGACACGTTTTCTGACAAAACCAGTTATTGAGATCAGCGATATTTCAAAGCGAATGACTGCATTGGATATGACATGGCGCTGCGATACTTCACGAACGGATGAAGTCGGAACGCTGGCTGTTAACTTGAATACGATGGCTGCACAGCTGGACAACACCTTAAAGGAACTGACTGAAGCTAACAACAAGCTACAGAAAGATATTGAACAGGAACGCTATCAGGAAAAATTGCGTATAGATTTTTTCAGGGCTGTTTCCCATGAACTGAAAACCCCGATCACTGTCTTAAAGGGAGAATTGGAAGGAATGATTTGCCGAGTTGGTGAATATAAAAACCGCGACCTTCATCTTCGACAATCCATGCGGACGGTCAATGAGATGGAGACATTAGTAAAAGAAATTCTGTCTGCCTCTCGTATGGCGGGGACTGACCTTAGCCTGACACTTTCCGATATTGATTTAAGCCAGCTTATCCGGGAGAGCTGCCGCACATGGCAGGGTATCGCAGAGGATAAAGGCCAGCAATTCCTTATGGAAATAGAACCATCAAAAGTTTATCGCGGGGATGCGGTTCTGCTACAAAAAGCCATTTCCAATATTATCAGCAATGCAGTTACTTATTCCCCGGAGCAGGCGACGATTAACGTTACACTTCAAGATTATGAACTTCGGATAGAGAACACTGGCACACCACTTGATGAAGATCAACTGAAACACATCTTTGAGCCGTTTTATCGTGGGGATGCTTCCCGAAGCCGAAAAACTGGCGGCAGTGGATTGGGATTATATATTGTTAAGACGATTTTAGCGCGTCATCATTTAAAATACCGTATGGAAAGCATTTCTGACCGGATATGTTTTTCGGTCTGCTTTGAAGATTTGAACAACAGAAAATAGAACTCTAATTGGCTGGGCTGTTCTGTGGAGCAGTCCGGTCAAACTATATCTAAAATCCTCATGAACTCCATCGCAGATCCACCTTTCTTTTGTATTCTTATAATGTTCCAAAAACAGCAGAAACCAATGCAAAAATCTAAGGAGGTATTCACACTATGCAGGCAAACTTTTATCACATAGGAAATGAGGTGGTAGGAAAATGAGTTTATGGAAAAGGGCTTGTCTGTATTCTATGCGTAAAAGAGGCAAGACCATCACGCTATTTATGTTCCTGCTCATTATGGCAACTTTAATGCTAATCTGCCTTTCCATCCGGTCGGCAGCAGAAATCGCAAATGCAAACATCAAAAAAGCTTTGCTGGGGTATTTTACCGTCAATGCCAAACAGTTAGATTCTGGTATCACAGAAGATATGCTGGGTCAGATACTTGCCATAGATGGTTTGAGCGGGAAATACACGTTGCGTTCTTACTCCTACGCAAATTACTTTGATGCAGAGAGGAACCCATTGGAAATCAACACTGGGAGTGTGACCCAAATACCGGAGAAATACGCAAATGCCGGAAAACTCGTGGCAAACTCCAATACAGAAAGTGACAGCTACTTTATTGACGCCGGTTTTGAATTGACCGAAGGGATTGCTATCACATCAGAACAGAAAAACGTTGTACTGCTCCATGAGAAGTTTGCGGAACGAAATGGCCTGTCTGTGGGGGACAGAATGTTTCTCGGTGATGTATCGGACAAGAGCCGTGCCATATCAGTTCAGGTTGCCGGACTTTTTACTAACACAAAGGAACAGGAAGCTATGGAAATTACACCGATGTATGATCTATATGACAATATCGTGTTCACCGACCCTGCGACCGCTTCTTATCTGCTTTATGGTACAGAAGGGGAAACCAGCGTACAGTATGGTGACTTCTATGTGAACGACCCGGACAATCTAGAACAGGTCATGGCGCAGGTACAAGAAATTAAGGGCGTGGAATGGGACGAGTGTATCTTGACCCGTTATGCAAAGGACTACCAAAATGCAAAGACGTCTTTGGCCGGATTGCAGAACATCGTATTTATTGCGATTGCCATTGTGTCTATCATCAGCTTTTTGGTGCTTGTCCTGTTCCTGACCCTGCGGTTGCGCGGGCGCATCCATGAAACCGGGATTTATCTGGCGATGGGCGTTTCAAAGTGCACCGTACTGATGCAGTATTTGGCGGAAGTATTTCTTGTGGCTGCTGTCGCCCTGCTGATGTCTTATGGAACTAGCGCGGCAATATCTAATCAGATTGGAAGCACCCTACTTTCCCAAGTCACAACAGATACTTATGAAACAACAGATTTGACCGGTGTAACAGAAACCATAAAAGAGACCCTCATAGATTTGGGATTGTCAGAAATCAAGGTATCGGTGTCTGGAAAAGATTATCTGGCTATATGGCTGTTTGGTATGGCATTATGTCTGGGTTCAACTGCCCTTGCCGCATATCCAATTATGAAAATGAAACCAAAGAACACGTTATCACAAATGAGTTAAGGAGGCCAAAAATGAATTTAGGAATACGGGCGGTTTTATATACCGTGAGAAAGTGGAAAAAGACGCTGTTAGTCTTTGCGCTACTTCTAGCTATCATGATATTGGTGCTGTCTGGTCTTGCCATAGCCGATGCACAGGAAGAACAATCGGCAGAACTGCGCGGTACTACTGGTGTAAGTTTTACTGTCAGCCGCAATACTGCAACCGGCGGTTGGGGTAGCGGCAATGGTGGTTCGTATAGTACACAGGAATATCTTACACCTGATATGATGGAGCAGATTGCTTCCGTGGATGGCATTAAAGCCTACAATGCTTCTATCCGCACAATTTTATGCCTGTCCAACACAAAAGGGCAGTGGTTGGAACAGTTAGAACCTACGGGTCATGCCTTGGTTGACTGCCAATTTTATTCTTATGGCTGCTTCAATTCAGAATATCATTCCCTTTTCCTGTCTGGCGCTCTCGTTTTATGTGATGGTAAAGCGGTTGATATGTCCGATGATAATGAAATTGTTATCAGCAAAGAGATTGCGGATAAGCATGGCCTTAAGGTTGGAGATACCATTCAGGCGGTTAATACTCCTTTATCAGATGATCAGACAATGGAATTAGAGATTGTGGGAGTGTTTGAAGTTGTTGCTGATAAAACCGATGAACGCAATAATTTTAACGAGGCTTCCTATTATGACTATGCGAATAATGCTTTTGTCAGTGAAGCGGCTATGAAGGGACTGTTAGAAAACTATGCCGATGTGGGCTACGCCTCGGCAGATTTCTTTGTGAGTGACCCGGAACAACTCGAAGTCATTATCCATCAGGTACAAAGTATCAATTCTATCAATTGGAACAATTTCCTTGTTACTGCTAATGATGAAGTTTACGAGCGCGTTTCCAACTCCATTTCTGATACCAGTACATTGATTACCACTCTGGTTATCATTACTACGGTTATCAGCATGGTGTTAATCATCTTGATCTTGTCTATTTCCATCCGTAGCCGAAAACATGAGATTGGAATACTGCTAGCCACAGGTATTGGGAAAACCGTTATACTTTTGCAATATGTACTAGAAATATTTTTAGTGGCAATCGCAGCTTTTCCGTTGGCTTATTTATCCAGCCGACAGGTAGCAAGGGCATTGGGAACGCTGTTCGGAAAAACCGTAGAGAATGTTATTGTGACACCGCACCATTTTATTTTGGTGTCTGTTGTGGGAACTGTTCTATTGGTTATGGCAGTGTTGCTATCCTGCATCCCCATTATACGCTTTAGCCCTAAAAACATTCTTTCACAGATGGAATAATATCGTTAATGTCAATTACAAAAACGAAGAAATGAGGTAAACAGTATGAATATTATGGAACTGCAAAATGTCCAATATACCTACGATAATAAAAAGAAAGTCTTGAAAGGCATCAATGCCCAAATGGAACAAGGTAAGATGTATGCCATTCTTGGACCCTCTGGATGTGGTAAGACAACACTTCTCTCTCTTCTGGGTGGTTTGGACAGCCCCAGTAGCGGTAAGATTTTATATCTGGGTGAAGACATTGCAAAGACCGGTCTTGCCGATCACCGACGCAGTCATGTGGCGTTTATTTTTCAGAGCTATAATTTGATTGACTACTTGACGCCAATGGAAAACGTGGCTTTGACTTCTAAACTGCCGTCACTGCCTATTTTGGAACAGTTGGGACTTACTAAAGAAGAAGCCAGACGGAATGTGTTAAAGCTGTCTGGCGGCCAGCAGCAGCGTGTCGCTATCGCCCGCGCCCTTGCCAGCGATGCACAGATTATCCTTGCAGACGAGCCGACCGGCAATCTAGATGAAGATACCGCTGCTGAAATCAGAGCTATACTGAAAGATAGTGCCCACAAGTCCGGTAAATGCGTAGTGATTGTCACTCACTCTAATGATCTGGCCAAAGAAGCAGACGTGATTTTCCGTCTGCGGAAAGGAGAATTGCAAGCTTCTGATAGATTGGATGGCATTTCCTTGAAAAGACAGTAGGTTACATTAAACAAAATGATATAGGGGGGGGGACATGGGAAATCGGCCTGACACAAAAACAGCTATGTAAAATGAACATCTGCGAGGGGCTGTGCTATGCGTTTTTTGCAACATTGGCAACGCTGTTTGTTGGGCTTCCGGCTTCCATCTTTGCCTGCAGAAAAATGAGTGTAGGTGCTTTTGCCGGAAATGTAGTGCCTTACAAATTCCCGGTTTTGGAAATGGGACTGTTTATTCTGGTGCTATTCGGAATGGAACTGATCTTGTCTGTTTGGACAATCCGCAGACAGAAAAAACAATCCCTGATTGAAC
>CAMWLE010000108.1 GCA_947175015.1 uncultured bacterium | reverse complement strand
CTCTTGGGATGCCCCCTTCCCATGGGATGTCCCCCTCCCATTATAACGCACCTGTGAAAAGTAAACGCCATTTGGCGGCAAAAGCTTGTTCTCCGCAGGCAATATATTAATTGTGGGAAACCCTATGGTTCTTCCGATCTGATTTCCCATTTCCACCCTGCCGGCAATCATATACGGCATTCCAAGCAAACGTTCCGCCATCTCCATATTGCCTTCTTCCACTTTGCTGCGCACCAATGTGGAACTGACTTCATAACCATCCACGCACACTTTGTCTATGGCCACGAAATCAAACCCCAGCCGAGGACCCAATTCCTTTAAAAGTGCTGCATTTCCTGCTCCCTTCGCCCCAAAGGACAAATCCTTACCCGCTGCCAGAAACCGGACATTCATCTGCTTTGCCAGAATTTCATATACAAATGTTTCCGGCAGCATAGCCGCAGTCTGCCTGTCCAATGGGAACTCTATGAGAATATCCACCCCCATTCTTTCAAACAAGAGGCGTTTCTCATCCCTGGTGTTCAAACTCAGAAACGCAGATGTTCCCCCCTCTTTGCCAGAATGCCCTCCGAACACCACTGCCGGCGGCGGATCAAACGTAAACACACACGCTGCCAAACCATCCTTTTTGCGAGACAGAATCTCTTCCAGAAGCCTTCTGTGGCCAATATGAATCCCGTCAAATTTACCAATGGCTGCCGCCGTTTCTTTTTGCAGATAAAATTGTGTCGTATTTGCTATAATTTCCAACCAGCTCCACCCTTCCTTCCCGGCATCCGCTTTCTTCATATCTTAAGACAAACAAAACTCCCCCTGTTCTAAAACACCTTGTGGATCAGACATGGGAAGTTTACTTTCATTTCTATAATGGCAGGAACATTTTGACCGGCTTATAACATCCTCGAACCGCATCAAAAGCATAAATCCCCGCAAAGATTTCGTCCGATTCATGGAATGCCCCTCTTCCTGGAAATGCCCCTCTTCCTGGAAATGCCCCTCTTCCATGGAATGCCCCTTTTCCATATACACGAACCCATTCTCCTGCCGGATATATCTTCTTTTCTTCTGTTTGCTCCACCTCAATGACATTGCCGTTCTCCAGCAGCTTCATATATTCCGCACATACATGTATTGCAGGACAGGATTCAAACACACTATCTACAGGAAGGACTGTCTCTGACAGAATCCCTTCCTCTTTCTTTTGCTGCAGCTGCGTCAAAGTAACAGCCTCTTCCAGGCCAAAGCGCCCCACCCTGGTACGTGTCAAGCGCTGCATGGTACCACCGCACCCCAGCTTTTCTCCTATGTCGGCACATAGGGTTCTGACATAAGTTCCCTTGGAACAGACCACTCGGAACACTACCACCGGCAGCCTGTATTCCAGAATTTCCAGCTCCCTGATTGTCACCAGACGCGCTTCACGGTCCACTTCTTTTCCGGCCCTGGCCAGTTCATACAACTTTTTTCCGTTCACTTTCAGCGCGGAATACATGGGCGGTATCTGTGCATACGCTCCGACGAACTCGGCGCTGACCCTGCGGATATCCTCTTTTGATACGCTTACTGGATGTTCTGCCAGAATCTGCCCTGTTGTGTCCTGGGTATCCGTTTCCACTCCCAGCAAAAGCTCCGCCACATACTCTTTATCTGTGTCTGTAAGCATATCACAGAGCTTCGTAGCACTCCCCAGACAGACAGGCAGCACTCCTGTGGCTTCCGGGTCAAGGGTTCCTGTATGACCGATTTTTTTCTGACCGCAGATGCCCCTCATTTTCGCCACCACATCATGAGAGGTATAACCTGCTTCTTTATGAATGATAATAATTCCGTTTATCATGATTTTAACAATTCCCGCTCAATATGTAATGAAAGATTGTTGATGCAGTCATGGAAGGTGCCTTTCATGGTACAGCCGGCAGCCCGCGCATGCCCGCCGCCGCCAAAATAAGCAGCCACCTCCGCCACATTGACCTTTTCGCTGGAACGCAGACTCACCTTATATTCCAATACTCCCGACTGGTACATAAAAATTGCACATTCCACACCTTTAATATTGCGCAGTTGGTTCACAATTCCGTCCAAATCCTTCGGCTCTACATTATAGAAGTCCATAACCTTGCGGTCTATCACACTGACAATACAGCATCCATTTAAAAAGCGAATACTTTCCATTAATGCTCTGCCCAAAATCTGCGCCTGCAAATAGGTCTTCTGGTAAAAGGTCTCCTGAATCAATCTTGGAAAATCAAAGCCATAGCGAATCAGTTTCGCACCTTTTTCCATAGTAGCCGGACTGGTATTGGAATACTGGAAGACACCCGTATCATGAATGATACCAATATAAATTGCCATTGCAATGTCACGGTCAAGCTTGTCCTCCTCCATCAAGTCATAGATCAATTCACTGGAAGAGCCTACCTGCGGCCTGATATAGTTAATGCTGCCGCTGCCGGGATTGCTGATATGATGATCTATATTAATCGTCTTATTGGCTGTCCTGAAATATTTCTCAGCCTCCCCCAGCCTGTCCGCGCCACAATCCAACACAAAAAACACATCAAAAGGTTCCTCTTCGGGAAATTCAGAACAAATCTCCCCAAACCCTTTGATTTCTTCAAAAATATCTGCAGGTTTTTCCAAAAACACTTGAACCTGCGCCTGGGGCAGGCATTTCTTCAGATATTGCCACAATCCCAGGCATGCCCCCACGCAATCACCATCCGGTCTGATATGCCCACTGATGCCTATCCTTCCCGCCTCTTCACATTCTTTCAATAAATCTAACATGATTTCAACCTCATTCCTGTCCACAAGGGACTTCCCAAATACAGCTCAATCCTCACATTCACCAAGCCGCACCCTCGGCGCTTATCCTCTGCCCTATGGCTTCCTTTGCGCCGAAACGGCCGAAACCACAACTTTCCAAATTGAACATACATTCATACTTCCATACACGCTGCAACCTGCTGCAGTGCCTCTGCCAGAGGCACAAACAATTCATAAAACGCCGCAAACACCCTCTTATTGACTGGGCAAATCTTCATTTTCTTCACAGCTATTTTGATTATCCTGCGCAATTACCTCATCAATTTTATAAGACATATTGACTCCATACTCAATGGATTGATCCATAACAAATGTGATTTCCGGCGTATTGCGCAGATTAATGGTTTTCGCCAGCTGCCTTTTGATAAATCCTTCGGCGCTTTTCAACCCTTCCAGAGTGGCCTTTTTCATCTCTTCATCTCCAAGCACACTGATCCAGGCCTTACAGCTTTTTAAATCCGGCGCCACTTCCACCGCAACAACACTTGTCAGAGGACTGATCCGGGGATCCTTAATCTCACCCCGGATAGTCTCTGCCAATACCCTCTGAACTTCTCCATTAATACGGGTATTTTTTACACTGTTTTTTCTCATATTTACACCTCTGCCCGCTTCGGCGGACATTAAATCAAAGTTCTTATAGTGTCCTTCGTTCTAGCGAGGCACTTCCACCATAATATATGCTTCGACCACATCCAATTCCTGTATCTGATCAAATCCTTCAAATACAAGTCCGCACTCAAAGCCTTCCTTCACTTCTTTCACATCATCCTTGAATCGCTTCAGGGAAGCAAGGGCGCCCTCATAGATTTGCGTACCCTCACGGCTGATACGTATCTTACATCCTCTCTGCATAATGCCATCCAGCACATAAGAACCTGCGATATTGCCAATCTGAGAAGCCTTAAATATCTGCCTTACTTCGGCATGACCGATCACTTTCTCTTCAAACACAGGATCCAGCATGCCCTTCATGGCAGCTTCCACATCTTCAATGGCCTGATAGATTACCTTATACAGTCTGACATCTACACCTTCGCGTTCTGCCGTAGCTTTGGCAGTGGCATCCGGTCTCACATTGAAACCAATAATGATTGCGTTGGAAGCACTTGCCAGCGTCACATCCGATTCGTTGATAGCGCCTACACCGCCATGGATACACTTCACCACAACTTCCTCATTGGACAGCTTCAGAAGGGATTGCTTCACGGCTTCCACACTACCCTGCACATCGGCCTTCACAATCAGGTTCAGTTCCTTCAGATTGCCTTCTTTAATCTGGGAGAACAGGTCATCCAGAGACATCTTGCTCTTGGTATCCTCCAGCATCTTCTCTTTATTCTGCGCCAGGTAAGTCTCTGCATAGGATCTGGCAGTTTTGTCATTTTCATGTGCCAGGAACACTTCGCCTGCACTTGGGACATCTGATAACCCCAGTATCTCCACCGGCATGGAAGGTGTCGCTTCCTTCACTCTTCTTCCCTTGTCATCAATCATGGCTCTGACCTTGCCGTGACATGCCCCAGCGGAAATGAAATCTCCTACGTGCAGTGTACCTTTCTGCACCAGAACTGTGGCCACAGGCCCCCGTCCTTTATCAAGTTCCGCCTCAATCACGAGCCCTCTTGCACGCCTGTCAGGATTTGCCTTCAATTCCAAAATTTCCGCCGTCAGCAGAATGGTCTCCAGCAGATTCTCAATGCCCTCTCCCGATTTCGCAGAAACCGGAACAAACTCTGTATTTCCGCCCCAATCAGTTGCAACCAATTCATATTCTGTCAGCTCCTGCTTCACACGGTCAATATTTGCAGAAGGTTTATCGATCTTATTTACCGCAACTACAATTTCAATTCCTGCAGCCTTTGCATGACTGATAGCCTCCACGGTCTGGGGCATTACACCGTCATCTGCCGCAACCACCAGGATCGCAATGTCAGTGGAATTGGCGCCGCGCATACGCATGGCAGTAAATGCCTCATGTCCGGGCGTATCCAGGAAGGTAATCTTCCGCCCTCCCACAGTTACAGTATACGCACCTATATGCTGTGTAATACCTCCTGCCTCTTTATCGGTAACATTTGTCTTCCGAATCGCATCCAAAAGGGATGTTTTACCATGGTCCACATGCCCCATAACACAGATTACCGGCGGTCTCTCCACAAGAGCAGTTTCATCCTCATCCTCTTCCTTCAGCAGCTCTTCAATGACATCCACCTTTACTTCTTTCTCACAGAGAATATCATACTCCATTGCAATATTTTCCGCATCCTCGTAAGAAATCTCCTGGTTTACAGTCACAATCTTGCCTTCCAGGAACAATTTCTTAATGATAACTGCGGGCTGCAATTTCATTTTGTCTGCCAGTTCTTTAATTGTGATCATTTCAGGCAGGGTGATCACCTTGATCACCTCTTCAACCACTTCTTCTTTTTTCTTCTCCGGTTTGATAAATCTTCCGGGCTTATTCTTCAGAGTATCCTCTTCTTCATAGATATGGTCTTTCCTGGAGCGCTTATCCTTCTCCTGGCTGTTTGCCCTTCTCTTATCTTCCTCGCGCTTCTTTTCAATATCCTTAGAAGGCGTTTCTCCAACAAAGCCTTTACCCGGTTTATTGTCTCTGTATCCGGTTCCCTGTCCGCCATTGCCGCGGCCGTCGCGCGTACTGCCGTTAAAGTTGCGGCCGCCACCCTGACCAGCGCCCGGACCACGACGATCATTCTGACCATTTTCAGTGCCCGGTCTGCCATTTCTCTGATATCCGTTTTGTCTGTCGCCCTGATATCTGGCATTTTGGCCATTGCCTCCTCTTGTCTGAGACTGGTTGCGATCCTGTCTGTTCCCCTGACCGCCATATCCTTTGTTATCTCTGTTGCCCCTATTGTCTCGGCTGTCTTTATTGTCTCTGTTACCTTCTCGGCCGCCTCTGTTGTCCCTGGATTCTCGATTGTCCCGGCCGCCTCTGGATTCTCTACTATCTCTATTATCTCTGTCCCTGGATTCTCGATTATCTCTGCTTTCTCTATTGTCTCTGCTCTCTCTGCCCTCTTTGTCTCTATTATCCCTGCTGTCCCTACTATCTCTGGGTTCTCTGTCTTTAGATTCTCTATTATCCCGATTATTTTGATTACGGTTATCCTGCGCACTTCCTTCCTGTCCACGGTTATTCTGCGCATTTCCTTCGCTAAGGGGCCTCTCCTGCGTATTTACCACATTCTGACCTTTCTCATACCGTTCTTCTGACTGACGCCCATTTTGGTTCTGCGCCTGTTGTTCCGTTCCGCGCACCGTAGTCTGTCCGGACACTTTCTCTGCCTGACGAGCTTCTGTCTGTTCCGGACGTGCCTTTGTAGGTTGCTTTGGAGGCACCATCTGTACTGCTGGTGTAGGGGATGGCGGCGTCAAAGGTTTGATCGGACGCACCGGAGCCTGAGCTTGCGTTTTCTTGCCGTTGCGATTATTTTGAGACCTGTTCTGATTCTGGTTTTGTCCTTGTCCTTGATTATTCTGATGCTTGTTCTTGTTATTCTGACCTGACTGCGATCTGTTATTATTATTCTGGGACGGCCGCTCAGAATTTTGAGGGTTATTGATAATAATTATTTTTTTCTTCTTGGGTGCATCATTTGCCCCAGTATCGGATGTCTTTGCCGGTTTTGCCGTTTCCTTCATCGTCCTGGCAGCATCCTTGGCAGGTTTTACCTCTTCTTTCACAGATTTTGTTGCTTCTTCCTTTATTGTTTCTTTCACAGACTTTACTTCTTCCTTTTTCTTTATTACTTCCTTCACAGGCTTTACTTCTTCCATTTCCTTCGTTGATTCCTTCACCGGTTGTACTTCTTCCTTTTTCTTGATTGCTTCTTTTGCAGGCTGTGCTTCTTCCTTTTTCTTGACTGCTTCCTTCGCAGGCGGCACTTCTTCCTTCTTCTTGATTGCCTCCTTCGCAGGCTGTGCTTCTTCCTTTTTCTTTATCACTTCCTTCGCAGGCTGTGCTTCTTCCTTTTTCTTGACTGCTTCCTTCGCAGGCTGCGCTTCTTCCTTCTTCTTTATCACTTCCTTCGCAGGCTGTGTCTCTTCCTTTGTCGTTTCCTTCTCAGGCCGTATTTCATCCTTCCCGATTTTTGTTTCCGTTTGCGCATCTGCACTCCGCATTACTTTACCAAATGTCCTGCGCACCAGCCCGGCAGCATCTTCATCAATAGAGCTCTGCGCAGCTTTTGCTTCAATTCCCTGTTTTTGCAAAAAGCTTACAATCTCTTTGCTTTGTAACGCTAACTCTTTCGCGAGTTCATGTACCTTTATTTTCGCCATGCCTTCCTCCATTTCTGCCTTAAACGGCGCTTTA
>CAMWLE010000107.1 GCA_947175015.1 uncultured bacterium | reverse complement strand
TCTCTTCTCTTCAGCGCCCCTGTTCAGGAAGGAATTTTCATCTGCATAGGGCGCACCTGAAAATTTCTTCCGGGCGCTTCCGTTCCGAGACTGTTTTTAATTCCAATTTAAAATTCCATTTCTCCTTTGAGCTGCAGCGCTTTGGTTTGGAGTTCCTGGAGCTTATAATAGGTTCCTTTCAAAGCCTGCAATTCCGCATGGGTTCCTTGCTCTGTCACTTCCCCATGGTCAATCACCACCAGATAGTCTGCATCCCGCAGGGTAGAGAGCCTGTGTGCAATGGAAATCGTTGTTCTGCCCTGTACCAAATAGTTCAACGCTTTCTGAATAACGCGTTCCGTCTCCGTATCCACGGAAGCCGTAGCCTCGTCTAAAATCAATATCTTCGGGTCTGCCAGGATTGCTCTTGCTATGGAGATTCTCTGCCGCTCGCCGCCGGAAAGCTCCCGGCCGGAAGCACCGATTCTGGTATCATAACCGTCAGGCATCCGCATAATAAATTCATGCGCTCCTGCCAGCTTCGCCGCCTTCATAATATCCTTCAGGCTTGCTTCCCGGTTCGCATAAGCAATATTCTCCGCAACGGTTCCCATGAAAATAAATGTTTCCTGGGACACCATAGCTACATTTTTCCGCAAGTCATGAAATGCAAGCTCTTTAATGGGAATGCCGTCTATTTTAATTTCCCCTTCCTGCACATCATACATTCTGGAGATTAAATTGACCAATGTAGTCTTGCCTGCACCGGAACGTCCCACAATCCCCACCATACTGCCCGCCGGAATATGCAGAGACACATCCTTCAGCACCGGTCTGTTAATCTCGTAACCAAAAGTAATATTATCCAGCAAAATATCACCTTTCGGTTCCTTAAAGGGCTTGGGCTTCGCTGCCTCCTGTACCTCGGGTACTGCATCAATAATTTCAAAGATACGCTGAGCACTGTTCATACTATCCGCCCACCAGTTGGGCACTCTGGCAAAGAAATTCATAGGTCCCTGCAGTTGTCCCACATAGCCTACAAAGGTAATCAGAGAACCCAGATTCATCTCCTGCCCTGTCCCTTTCATGATAAAATAAACACCCATGGCCCACACACCCATAACAGCCAGTTCTCTTGCGCCGTTATATGCCAACTGAAAATAATTCTGTTGGCGTGAAATAGCCACTTCCGCATCCCGCAGACGATTGCTGTATCCGTTAAAACGTCCTATTTCCTTCTTTTCCTGTCCAAAACTCTTGACAACTCTGGAGCCTGTCAGGTTATCATTGATCAGACTGTTCAGTGAACGCTCCGCTCTGTGCCTGCGCCCAAACAAAACCCATATTCTGGGGCGCAGATATCGGTTCAAGGCAAATAAAATCGGCACCATTATCACCATAAGCAAGGCCATAAACGGGTTCATGACAAACATGACAACAATTGTGGCCAGCATAGTCAGGCCATGTATCAGGATAAACGGCGCACCATCCACAAAAAATCCCGTAATGCGCTCCGCATCGCTGAGCACTCTGGTCATAAGGCTTCCTGTCTGCCTGCTCCGGTAAAAGCTGATGGATAGCAGTCCCATTTTCCGGAACACATCCTTCTTCAAATCCCGTACCACGCCCACTACCATCTGTGCAGTCATCACGCCCTGCAATATGCTGAACACCAACATGATCAATTTGGTTCCCGCCATAGCCAACACCAAAAACAATAATACGGTGATAAAGCTATCCTGTTGTAAACCCAAAGAATCCAAAAATGACGTATCCCTTGCCAGCACCTTGTCATAAAGGATATCACCATTTAAGTAAGGCCATACGAGATTCAACAGCGAGGTACACAGCACTGCTACCATCATGAAAATAAACTGCAGTTTATATGGCTTAAAATATCCAAATACCCTGAACAACACATTCCTTTTATCCATACAATTGGGACAAATCTTCCGTTCACGATCCGGATACATTCTGCCGCATTTGGGACAATATTCCTCACCCTCCTGCCCAAACTCAGGCTCTTCACCTCTTTTTATCTGTTCCACGGCTCGCACAAGCTTTGCCACAAGCCGTTTCTGCAGATGTGTAAACATCAAAATACAATGTTCTCTGCCATCCCACTTTCCGGCCAGCAAGTTACACCCTATACAATTTTCTATCCAAAGCCGATCCAATTGATCAAGAGAAATAAATTCCGCTTTCCACTCCTGTCTGTCTAACTCCTCATCTTCATGCGCAAAATCATCATAGGAATTTCCTTCTTCCATGATAGTTTTTGCTCCCGCAGAAATCCTTGCTTCCATAGAAGGCTTACCGCCCTTTCCGGAATCACTTCCCCTGAAATAATGGACCTTTCCTTCCGTTATCGGCGCCTGAATCACACCCAACATATGCTTGGTCAACACCAGATAGCCATCCGCAAATCTTCCTTCTGCATCCAAATCTGTCTCCGCAGCATACAAGATATCCTGCTGGCTAATCTTCTCATTCTTCAGAAACCCCTCCACTTCCGGGGGTAATTTCTTATATACACTCTCCACAATAACCTCCATTGGAATGCTCTTCTTCCATATTACCGCTTACCGCCATGCCGTAAGCGGCTGTGTCATCAATTAGTGCAAAGCTGTGTACAACTTAGCTTTTCTTAGCGCTTTAGCGCTATTGACTTAGGAAATCTTCACCTATTTCTACAAAACAAGCTTCTGTCCTGTCCTCACTGACGGGATGATTGAAATATATCCTCTTGCCATCTCTGGAAAAGGTTGGATTGGGATGCACCTTTTTCTTCCAGATGCAATCCTGGAAATTCTGACCGCCAAATGTGGCAATCGGCTCTACCTGGCCTCTCTTATATAGAAAGATATCTGCCGGATAGCCCGGATACGCCCTGTCGCCGGTAAAATACTGCCTGTCCGGAGAACCGTCAATATGATTGCCGATACCTCCCAATGTCTCCAGACACTCTCCATCCACCGTAAATCTCTGAATCCGGCTGGTCTCCATCTCAATTTTCTCTCCATCATGATACTGCCTTGTGGCCATATATGTATCGTCATCAAACCATAGCTGATGCACCGGCTTATCGGGAATCACATGGGTCTTACCGGTCTCAATATCAATACATCCCAATGCACCAAATACAGGACAATTTGCTACACTCAACCGCATCATTACCCTGGTAGCCGACGGATTCAACTGCACATGACTCATGGAAGTGGTATATTCATTCGGCACACATCCATGCTCCACCACCATATTATAAACAGTCTCCTTGTCTGCTACCCTCTTCACGTTACCTGTCGCAAGTTCCAAAAGGTAGATGCCGCACCGATCAATCTGAGGATACTCCGGATTCTTTTCAAGGAACGCTTCTGAAATAGAGAAAGGATACCATCCATTCTCCGCACAATGACTCTCTTTTGCAAACACAGGACCATACTTTGTCTCACCTGTATGTACATTCATAATCCTGAATGCAGAAAGCTTATTGATACTGTCCCTGAATACAATATGATCATTATCCACAAAAGTAGCTGAAGGGCCGTTATGATTTCCACATTTAACCGTATAGACCTGTCTTTGATTCGCAAGAGTTTCCCTATCACATACCCAGATCTCTGTGACATTTTCCGACAGACTCGGCTTACGGGCATATACCAACAGCTTCCCATCCGGACTCTCCGGCTGACCACCATTCATCCCCCACAAGCTGGAACCTTCATAAACACACACTTGTCTTGTTTCGATTTTTGTTACTGATTTCAATTCCATAACAAAACCTCCCTTTCCACCTTTTCACATTTGTGTCATTTGTCTATACTTTGATTATAGCCATGGCAGACAGGGAGGGCAATTCATTATTTTTTGATATTTTTATGTTTTTTGGGGCTGTTTTTCTAGTTGTTTTTTGCTATTTGGCTCTTCTACACCGCTTAAAATCACCTTTCCATCCTTTAGCTCCACCTTTACCTTATTGCTGTTCAATTCCATAGCACTGATGAGCTCTTTGGGAATCTGAACACGACCTGCCTTATCCAAAATGACATACTCATCCTGTGTATCTTCTTCCCGCCAGTCAATGGTAACCTCTTTCAAACGGTCCGCGTACTTTTCCTTCAGAAATCTTTCACTGCTGATCTTACCATCCCGGATTGCCACCACACGCCGTACTTTTTTCGACAATGCCACATCATGGGTCACAATCAATATGGTCTGGCCATTTTGATTTAACTCCGTAAAAACATCAAAAATATAATTTGCCGTAGCCATATCCACACTCCCTGTAGGTTCATCTGCCAGAAGAAGCTTTGGTGAATTTGCTAATGCAATGGCAATGGCAATCCTTTGCTGCTCCCCGCCTGAGAGCATATTCAACCTGCTGTGCTTTTTATGTGACATGCCGACCATTTCCAATAATTCTAATGCTTTTGCCCTCTTCTTCCCTCTGTTTGACAGGTGCATGGGAAGCATCACATTTTCAAGCGCAGACAAATAGGGCAGCAGATTTCTGCCATTATTTTGCCAGACAAACCCCACCGTATCACGTTTATACAATACCAGCTCCTTCTCTGATATAGTGAAAAGATTCTTGCCGCCCACCACCAGAGAGCCGGCACTGGGTCTGTCCAATCCGCCAATCATATTCAGGAAAGTGGATTTACCGCTGCCGCTGTTGCCGATAATTGCAGTCAGTTCCCCTTCTTCCACAATCAAGTCAAGTCCCTGCAGCGCCAGCACTTCCGTCTCCTTTGACTTGTATATTTTTACCAGGCCGTCTGCCTGAATCATTGCCTCAGCCATTTTCGTTCTCGCCCTGCCCTTCCTGCGGATGCTCCATAACACGCTGACCGTTTGCAAGCTCAATAATGATATCCCCCGCATCCATAAGCCCTACATCATGAGTGGTCATAACAATGGTCACATGCTCCCTGGTACACATCTCCTTGAAGAGCCTCACCACCTCCGCCCCCATGGCACTATCCAATTCAGCAGTTGGTTCATCAGCGAAAATAATACGCGGGCCATGAGCCAGAGCCCTGGCAATCGCCACACGCTGCTGTTCACCGCCGGACATTTCCGCCGGCATATGACGAAGACGGCCTCCCAGCCCCACCATTTTCAGACACTCTTCCACGCGTTCTTTGCGTTTGTCACGAATTCCTGCCATTCGCATGGAAAACTCCACATTCTGATAAGCATTCATCGTCGGAATCAGGGAAACCGCCTGGAACACAAATCCCATCTGTGTCCTGCGCAGCTCTTCCCTTGCATATTCCGATAACTCCCCAATATCCTTCCCATCAATATACACTTTGCCGGAGGAAGGCTTATCCAAAGCCCCCAATACATTCAAAAGAGTCGTCTTGCCGGAGCCGGAACGCCCTTTTAGAATTGCCAGCGAACCTTCCGGTATCTCTAAATTAATATCTGTCAACGCCTGAAACGTCCCTCCTGCCACCGGAAAAATCCTATTCACATGCCTGACTTCAATGACATTACTTTTACTCACCCTAACCTCCACGCTGCCGCCCCCCAGCACCTTAAAACCCCCTGCTCTCCAAAAATGCCTGCCTTTGGCATTTTTTCAAAGGTGAAACTTTCACCTTATTCTTCTCCTAATTTCAAAGCCTTCGCCACATTCAGTTTGAATACAATCACAAGCAGCACAAGCAGACAAACCGCCATCACCACTGCCAAAGCTGCATACAAACGAATCATATCCGTGGGATTGGTATAGAGCTGCATGGGAAGCACCTGGTTATCCGCAGCATAGGCCATCTGCAGCATAGGCACAAACATTCCCGACGCCAGCTTTCCGATCCCAATTCCCACCAAAACAGACAGAATCCCGGAGAATATCTGTTCTAACATTAACATCTGGAATAATTCACGTTTGTGCATACCAAACGCACGCAACACGCCAAAAATCATCTCCCTGGAACGAATGGACATAATCCAATAAATCAGATATCCCACACCGCACAATAGTATCATCACCAAAAATCCCATGGTCAGAATTCCATTGGTTCCCTGCAACAACGGATCTTCCACTGTATTTTGTATATCCGTCTGCCGATCTATGTACTTCTCCACCTTCACATCATTCTCGTTGATCCACTGTGCCACCGCTTCGGAATCCACACCATCCTTCAGTGTAATCCACACCTCATAAGGCTGGGACTGTGTGCCGAAAACCTTCTGAAATGCAGCCCAATTAGCCACCACAAGATAATTATCTTCTACCACAACATTCCCTGCATAATCCAAATAAGTAGAAGTGGGTTCAAACCCCGGCCAGTAATCCACATAACCCACAATTTTGCCATTCACGTTCCAATTGCTGCTCACTTTTGTCTCATCGTTTCCAATGATAGACTCGTAATTTATTGTAACACTTCGCCCTATATTGTAGTCAAATTTAGTCTGGAAATTCCGGGACACAAGAATTCCACTTGGATTATCCGCAAGCAAATTCAAATATTCGTAATAATGCTCTTCCAGCAAATCCCTGTCAACCCATGTATTCTCCCCAAACTCCCTGGAATGAATCCCCAAAAATGTGACCTTTACCCTGGAATCCTGGATTCTCACGTATACATTTACCTTATTGTTGCTGACAGGATCATCATACAGTACCCTGGTATAAGATTCTGCGGCCTCAAGCGTCGCATATTTCTGAAAATCCTGCTCATAATATCGGGGACGTACGCTGGCATCTTCTGCCACAAGCGCCGCATTATCCCTCCACACTTCCTTGATAATAATGTCTGCGCCATCCAGATACTCTGCGTTTTTCATGGCATTCTGCAATATGGTCCTCGCCACCGTAGCATGAAAAGCGCCTAATGAAACGGTCAGTATCAAAAACAACATAATAAACTGCTGCTTTCTGCCATTTTTCAGATTTTCCATAAAGGAAGCATAGCTGGCCGGATGCCAAAAGCGCTGTCCTATCAGATAAATCAACTTCACCAAGAAAGGCTGCAGCCGTAAGAAAAGCAGCCCCATTCCCACAATAAACAGCGATGAGCTTATATACAGAAGCGGATCTATGGATTGATTCGTAAGTACACTCTGCACCAGGTTTTCCTGATTCCGCGAATAACTATAATATCCATACAACCCAATTCCCAAGCAAATCACATCCAGGAAAATCTTCTCCCACCAGCTTCTCTTTTTCGCCGCACGCTTCTGCTTCAAATTCACTATGGATACCTTGCTATGGCTGATGGCCGGCAAAGTCATAATCAATATTGTAGCCGCCGCTGCCGCTGCCAGATACCACCATACCCTGCCCTCAAAACGGACTTCTAACTTCCTCCGCAGG
>CAMWLE010000106.1 GCA_947175015.1 uncultured bacterium | reverse complement strand
TTTCTTATATTCTGCAATGTAGGTCTATGTAATATTTTGTGAATGGTTGTGAATGGATATGATTGTAATCAAGCCATTAAGAACTAGCCGCCTACTCTGCCAAAGTCAGGACGGCTAGTTCTTATTTTTCAGGTGCAGAATTGCCGTAATCAGCAACGCCGCAGTTAAGATCACCATGAATTCCTTATATGTAATCAAAAGCATCACCTTTTCCGGAAGGCTCAGATCGGATGAAAAGTGCGTCTCTGCTTCCCTGGTAAGCATATTATATTGTCATGGTGTGGGATTTGCGATGTCACAACTAAATTGTGGATACTATTTTAATACATACTCGGAAATTCTTCTCCCAATTTCTCCAATATTTACGCCGCCCCTAAATTCAAAAGTGGCGACATATCCATTTGAAAAAGTCAATACCAATTCGGAATCAGGAATCATTTCCACAAAACCAGGAGTCTGTATCGCAAAAAACTGAATCTTTGAATACGGCATTGATGTGAAAGATTTTCTCCTTCCGGTCAAACCTTGTACATCGATAGAGATGATACGTTCATTAGTAAAAACTAATTGGTCACGAACTGTTTTAAAGGCGGATATGATTGCTTCGCCGTTTATGAGCAATCCATTTACCTCGGAACGAACAGAATTAACATCAATAGGAGTCAGATTCCATACAGAATTTTTGTTAAAGCTAATCATGATCAAGTCCTCTTTTCTATAGATTTTTATTAAAACGCAGCAGCGGTTTAATCATATCGTTCGCAATTCCCCTATCCCTTTTCACATCATTTGTCCCATATGGATGCTGGCGCGGCCATATTAACCTTCTCGGTCAGAGGTTAAGAGGAAATATATACGCAACCGTCTCCGCTTATGCCGTACACCGCATAGGAGATATAGCTGGGAATATTGCCGTCCTGCCTGTCTGGGAAGGTTCCGTTACGGCAATAGTTTTCCATGGTGTTGGCATAGGCAGTTGGAAGGCTGTCTTGGTCAAAGTCCACCAGTTTTCATAAAAAACTCGCATCCAAATTCTGGCTGCCGCTTTGATTTTATCATTTCTACTTTAGCAATGCAAGACTTTTCAGCAGAACGCTAGAACAACATATAGGCACCAAGGTGCTATGGATATCTGTGGTTTTGTACCCCACAAACCGTTCTGGGGCAAGCAAAAAGAAACTTAAACAAGAATTAATAGAATTTTGTATGTACTTATGATAAAATCAGGTCATAGACATTCCATTATATCGAAATGTTGTGTCAATATGTAGTTTGTTTTAACAAAAGGTATCATTATGGAAGGAAAACAGGCAGTGTCGAAAACAGAAAGGAGAAAAATATGTTTCTTTGTCCAAAATGCAGAAGCAAAATGTCCTTGCCCACCTGTTCTTGCGGATATACTGTTCCGCAGCAGAACTTTATCTGGCAGTTTTCGGATATGCCGGACATGGTTACGGAAGGAGATGGAGACAAATATGTAGGATATGAACATATTGGAGAGAGTTATTCGGGAAATCGAAGATATGTGATAGAGGAAAAGGATACTCTCTTCGCGGAAAGGGTATCGGAGCTGACAGGAACGGGTATGCTCCTTGACCTTGCCTGCGGAGACGGCTGTCTTACCGTTCCCTGTGCAGCCAACAAAACAAAAATCATTGCAGGGGATATTTCAAACAAAATGCTATCTATTTTGCGGCAAAAGGCAGACTGCCATAAGATATCTTTGGATACGGTGACGCTTTGCCGCATAAATGCTTTGGAAATCCCGCTGGCAGCGGAAAGTGTTGACACAGTGGTGGCGGACAGTGTGCTTCATTTGATTTCTAATCCGCAAAAAGTGATTGCCGAGATTTGGCGTGTGCTGAAAAAAGGAGGTCTTTTTCTTTGCAGAGATGATCGCCCGGGCAAAAGGCAGAAGGAAGCAAACAAATGTAATGATAGTGCAAATATATTGAGCGATGATACCAACACATTATACAATGAGATTGTAAATACACTTTATTCCGAGTATTGGAATAAATTAAAAGAATATGGTGTCTTTCCTACGAAATATAGTTGGAAATTCAATCGAGATGCGTTTTGTGATGATTTATTTGCGGATAAGAAGATAGAGATTATTGAGCGGGGGAATCCGTATGAAATTCCATTGAAAGATGGGTTACTGCCGAGATTTTCAGCACGTGGATATTCGGATCAGGTGGATGTGCCCAAGGAGCTGCACAATAAGGTATTGAACATCCTGTTGACGCAATTCAGAGAGAAATATGGCGATGGTTTTGAAAATATCTGTTATAGAGGGCTGGAAGATGACTTGGTGATTACAATCTACACAAAAGCAGGTACACCTTAGTTGCCTTTCATTTCGCATTGTCATGGAACAATTCAGAGAAAAATGCAGCATAAAATATTGCAGGTGTTGGGAGAGTGCCTGCGGAATTGGAAGAGGAGGTATTTGAGATGTTTGAACAGGCGCAATGGATTGGGTGTCATACGGATATGGGACAAATCTGCCCGGAATTTATGTGTACTGTGGAAATTGCCGGGGAGGTGAAGGAGGATGAACTTCTTATCACTGGCATTGGGCACCGTACACATAACATATGGAATACATATGTGAAGTCAGCAGAACTCTGTATCACTGCCAATGGGGTTTATGAGGCTTTTTTGAACGGTGTAAGGGCAGGAGATTTTGTATTGGCGCCCGGATGTACGGTTTATCGGGAGAGATTACAGTATCAGAAATATGATGTGAAAGGATTGCTTCTTAAGGAAAATGTCCTTACCGTGACAGTGGGTACAGGATGGCACAGGGGCAGAATCAGCAAAGACAGCGAGGACATCAATCAAATGCCGGCAGCAGTGATTGCAAGCCTTGAGATTGTTTATGAAGATGGGAGAAAAGAAATCTTTGCTACGGACGAGAACTGGAAGGTGAGAAGAAGCAGAATTCTTTTTTCTGATTTGTATGATGGCGAAATTTATGATGCCGCAGCATTAGAGGAAGCATATGAGCATGTGGAAGTATTGACAGATTTGGGGAGGGAACGTCTGATTCCCCAGGAGGGGGAGAAAATCTGTGAGCATGAGCGTCTGAAACCGTTGAGATTCCTGGTGACACCTGCGGGGGAGCGGGTGATTGATTTCGGGCAGAATCTCGCCGGATATGTAGAATTTCATGTGAAGGCCGAGAAAGGAGACAGAGTTGTAATTTCTCATGCGGAAATTTTAGATAAAGAGGGCAATATTTACACAGAGAATTACCGCACTGCCCAGGCGAAGCTGACCTATATCTGCAAAGAGGGGGAACAGACCTATAAGCCTCATTTGACGTTTTATGGTTTTCGGTATATCAGGCTGGATGAATATCCGGGCAAGGTGGACTTGAATGATTTTACGGCCATTGCCGTGTATTCCGAGATGAAGCGCACCGGCTATATGGAATGCGGTCATGGGGGGATAAACCGATTATATGAAAATACCATCTGGTCACAGCGGTCCAATTTTATTGATATTCCAACCGATTGTCCCCAGAGAGATGAGCGCATGGGGTGGACCGGAGATGCGCAGGTTTTCTGTAAGACTGCAAGTTATAACTATCATGTGGGGAAGTTTTTTGCCAAATGGCTCGGAGATGTGCGTGCGGAACAGTACGAGGATGGCATGATATGTGATGTGGTGCCTAATTATTGGAAGATGCGGCGGGGCAGTACTGCATGGGGGGATGTCATCACCATTGCGCCCTGGCAAATGTATCTGACCTATGGCGATAAGAAGGTGCTGGAAGATAATTTTGATGCCATGAAGAAATGGGTGGATTACATGACCAGGGACAGCGGTCATCCGTATTTATGGACTTGCGGTGAGGAACAGAAGAAGCTGTGGGGAAAGCATTATGGTGACTGGCTGGCGCAGGATGCACCTTACGGCAGTTATATGGGAGCAACGGATGTGGACCTGATAGCCAGTGCTTTCTATTCCCATTCGGTGGCATTGCTGGTGAAAACAGGGAAAGTATTGGGGCGGGATATGACTGAATATGAAGAGATGCACCGCAGGATTGTGGAAACTTTCCGGGAGACTTTTACGCTGGCAACCCAGACCGCGAATGTGCTTGCGCTGCAGTTTGGTTTGACAGAGCATCGTGAAGAAACCGCCGCCAGGCTGGTGCAGATGATTCGGGATAACGGAAACAGGCTTCAGACGGGATTCGTGGGAACGCCTTATCTGCTGCATGTGCTCAGTGAAAACGGTTATGCGGATGTGGCGTATGATTTGCTGTTTCAGGAGGCATTTCCTTCGTGGCTGTATGAGGTAAATCGGGGCGCTACCACTATATGGGAGCATTGGGACGGAGTCAGGGATGACGGCACTATATGGAGCAAGGATATGAATTCATATAACCATTATGCTTATGGCTGTGTTATGGATTGGATCTATGGTGTCGCCGCAGGAATTCGGACGGTGGAGGAATATCCTGGTTTTGAGAGGGTATTGCTTCAGCCAGTGCCGGATAGAAGGCTGGGGTGGCTGAAGGTGTCGTTGGAGACTGCATGGGGGGTGATTCGTTCGTCATGGAGTTACCAGGAGGACAGGGTGCGGTATGAGATCTCCACACCGGTGAATGCGACATTGGTGATTGACGGCAAGGAATACAAGGTTGGCAAAGGGGAGTATATTTTCTTTGGGATAACTCATTGAGTAAAAGAGATTGTGTCATCGTATAAATTGGGCAGAGTTTGTCTGCTCAATTTGATTTATTAGGGTTCTGTCATTACAAAAAATATAATGTAGAATGCTGGGCTGGGGAAAGAATAAGTAGAGTATATACTGGCTGCAAACACTGCCTAATGCCGTTCTGACAGAATTTCATAGTTTCAGCGGTTTTCGTCCAGGTAAAGCTGCACGCGGTTTTCAATGAGTGTTGTGATTTCGTCAATATCTTTCAGTCCGGCAAAATACGCCTGGGCTTCTTCATAAATTATGTTCAGAATCGGCTCGGTTCTGGTGGGGAGGAACCTTGTATTTTCAAGTGTCTCCTTCAGGTCTGCAATCCGTTCGTCCGTGAGGTAGTACTCCCCGTTCCGTTTCAAATATTCCGGATCGCTTAACCCTGTTGTCGCTCCGTATCCTTCGGCTTGTTCTTTTGCTATCAGCACATCAAAGACGTTCTTATTCGAGGGATAAGTTGCCTGCGAGCTTAGGGTTGTCTGCGCTTCATATCCAAGCAGGAACCGGATGAATTCCCATGCGCCGTCCTTGTGGGCGGAATTGATGTTGACTGAGAGAGGATAGGTATGGTATGGGTCTATCCGCGGATAGCATCCGTCATCGAAGAGTATCCCTGCCGCTGCCAGCCCTTCCTCTTTCCGAACGGATTCGTCTTTATATAAATATAAGTTATAATACTCCCACTGCAAAAACCCTGGAAAGTTATGCATGGAATCGCCCCCATACTTCTTTGCCGTCTCCAGTATCCGGGCAAATAAGTTGCCGTCGAAGTCACATGTGCCGGATTCCCAATCTACCGCACCCCAGATATTTTCCGAACCCTGCAGGAGCATTTCAAGAACGCTCCGGGAATCTATGCCGTCCATGCTTCCCGGAGGTATCATATATACTGCATTCCCCTGCCAGGACAGCAGGGCGTCCACAAGCGCATCTATGTCAGGATTCAGGTTTCCGCCAAGTACATCCCCATCCATGTAATAACTGATGAGGGCAATCGATGGCAGTATGCTGTATATCCCGGCACCTTGCCGCCACTTTGCGAAGGTGGCGGGAAAATAGTCGGCTTCATCAATGCCGGAGCTTTCCAGGTAGGGGGTTAAATCCACAAATCCTCCTTTTTGTGCTATCCCGTAGGCGTATTCTCCAAGCAGGTTTCCAACGAAGATGTCGGGGCCTTTGCCTGCCGCTACTTCGATGCTGGCCTTCATTGTATAGTCGTCCATATCCCCCTCACTGCCGCATGTCTCCAGCGCCACATAATAATCATCGTTCTCCTGGTTGAAAAGGCTGGCCATTTTCAGCAGCCAGTTGTCAAAGTACAGCCCCCTTACTACAATGATCTCCTTGTCCGCGCCCGCTTCCGCCTTCTGCAGCGTTTCCACAAAGCTTCCTGCTCCCTTTCGTCCTCCCCAGAGGAGTTCCGGGCATCCGCTCTCGTCCATCCTGAAATCCCACAATTGTAATGTCTGGGAAGAGGAGGATTCCGGAAATACATAGGTAGTTCCGCAGAATGTCCATATGCTTTCTCTCATTCCATTGTCCACATCAATTCTGTAAATGTTCTGGTTGTTCAGGCACAGCAGGCCGCTGTCTCCCGTTCCCATATTCAGGCTGGCGTCATATGCAAACGTAGTGGAATCGGATATACTGCCGGTGTCCGCGTCCAGTTCCGCCGGTACATATGCGGACATGCCGGAACCTGTGCCTTGACGGGCTAAGAAGATTCTGCCGTCCGCCAACTGGCATATATCGGCCAGTATGAAATCTTTCTCTTCCTCATGCCTGTAAAGCTGCCTTCCCTCAGGATTTGTCTTGATAACTACAAAACCGCGGTCGAGCCGGCTGAAGCAGTAGAGATTTCCGTCCCTGTCCAGGAAGCCGCTGTAGGAACTAGAGAGGAAGTCGGCTCGCAGTCCCTTCATGATGCGCTTCCGTTCCCCGTTCATTGTATACAGGTAGATATCGGTCTTCTCTCGGTCAAGGGGATCCGCCAGTGCCCACAGTTGCACCGGCTCATCCTGATAGAACTGCATTCCCAGGAAATTGCCGCGCACATCCGTGTTGGCAGCCACATCATAGAAATCCTGCCGTTCCGACAGAATCTCATAATATCCGGTTGACGTTTCCTCTCTGCCGCAGCCTGCGGTGTGACAGCACAGCAGAAGCAGTAGTAAAATATATATTTTTCTCATAGAAGTTTAACTCCTTTTTGATACAGGGATATGAATAAGGGGTAAAGCCTTTGTAAAAAGCATTTACCCCTTTGGTCTTACCGTAAGCCGCCAGGATTTCTTCTGTAAAATCTTACTCCGGCGTTGTCATTTTATAGTTTTATTCTTGATAACCGCATTGACTGCATTCAAACCTGTGTGGTGAGTCCGCGGCACGTAAGTCATGCTCTTCATAGTCTACCAGCTCCTGCGTCACAGCAGTTTGGCTGCAATAAATGCATTCATAGGTTATATCCTTATATACATAATGATGTGTACTGGTAGCTTCTTCGTAATATTCTGCCGACTTATGTATGGGTCTTGAAAAAGAATGAAAACACGATGATGCAGGGGCAATGCCATTCTGCCCTGCGGCCTGCGCCGGTACAGAACTGCCCGCAAAAGATACCGCTGATACTGCCAGTGCAAGCGACAGCAAAGCTCCTGTTAATTTTTTCCTTATTTTAAATTCCCCGCTTTCTATGTGTGGCTGCCCAGTATTGAAATTTACAGCCTTATGCAAAACCATCACAGTTTTGATTAAAATATAGTTTCAGATCTTTTATTTTCTGCAAGATATCTTACCAGTAGTCAAATGGTAGCATAAGACGCAGTTGTTGTCAAGGGCTTTATTGAAAATTCAGTCTTTTGAAGTTACAGTTGTTACTTTTCACACCCACGCCAGATTTAGACATAGCAATACGCCGATGCTACAATGTTAAGCTGTAGCATCGGTTTTCCCTTCTG
>CAMWLE010000105.1 GCA_947175015.1 uncultured bacterium | reverse complement strand
TTCACGCATAAAACGCGTGAAAACGCCTCGCGGTGGCGTAGGTGTGAAAAGTAACAAATGCAATCATACTTTCAGCTTATTTTACAATTTTATTTGACATTCCTGTAACATTATGATAAAGTACAGTTGTGATAAGGTACAGTTATGGTAAAGAAAACCTGACTGTTGCATCCTGAAAGGTTCAAGGAACCAAAGAGGTTGATATAATAATGAGGTTGAGAAAAGAATGATTATCAGAGTAAAGTAATCCGTTTGTAAAATGTCTGTACGCAGGGGCTTTCTATGGCCTTTGTATGCTGTACTCATTTTGCGCCGCAGACGGGTTACTTTTATGTTACTCATTCTTTTTTTGATGCCAAATTTTACGATATTATGCAAACTCTGCACAGGAGGATTCTATGTCACAGATTATAATCAATGAAATGAGCTACCACTATGCGGATTTTTACAATCCCATTTTTAACAAGATCACTCTCCTTCTGGATACGGACTGGAAAACCGGTCTGATCGGAAGAAACGGACGTGGAAAAACCACTCTTTTGAAACTATTGTGCCAGGAACTGGAACCAACGGCAGGCACAATCTCGGTTCCTGTACCAGTCAGCTACTTTCCCTACCACTATTGCGGAGAATACAAAAACACCATGGACGTAATAAAAGAAATGACCGGCGGCATCCGAACTCTGGAACTTGCTATGGAAACCGCCCTGTCACAGAATCAGACGGATAAATACTTAGAACTTCTGGAACAGTATCAGTCCATAGATGGTTATTCGGTCGAAAGCAACATCTACAGAGAAGCCGAACATATGCGGTTAGATTCCCGGCTTTTAGAACAGGACTTCGACACCCTCTCCGGCGGCGAAAGGACAAGAATGATTATCCTGGCGTTATTCCTGCGTCGGGAAGGGTACGTCCTTCTGGACGAACCTACCAACCACCTGGACCATGCGGGAAAACAAGCTCTGACGGAATACCTGAAAAAGAAAAAAGGCTTCCTCGTGGTATCTCACGACAATCATTTTCTAAACGAAGTAACCGACCATATCCTGTCCATCAATAAAACCAATCTCACCTTGGAACAGGGAAACTATGCTACCTGGAAGCAAAATGTACTGCAAAAAGAAAAATATGAACTGCGCACAAGGCAGAGGCTGGAGCAGGAAATCCATCAGCTGTCACGTCAGGCGGTGGAAAGCAGGAAATGGTCTGACACCGGAAATACGCAAAAATACCCTTTTGCCAGTAATGCCAGAACCAATGGCACAAGAGCCTATATGCGACAGGCAAAACGCGCCGAAAACCAGGTACTGAAAAATATTGAAGAAAAGAAACGCCTTCTTCAAAATCTGGAACAGGCAGAAGAACTTGCCATTCTTCAGGAGCGTCTTGATACAGATGATTACATGCTGAAAGCCGAAGGAATATCTTTCTCTTATGAAGAAAACCGTCCGCTGTTTCATAACTTTTCCATCAGGATTGTGCAAGGCGAGCGCATCTGGCTGCGAGGCAGAAACGGCGCAGGCAAGAGCACGCTGCTTCGCCTGCTTTGCGGAACGATTCCCTGTGCACAGGTGCAATATGCAGGTAATCTGAAAATTGCCACTGCCTTTCAAGAGCCGAAGTGGACACAGGGTAATATTCAAACCAAATTCCAACAAGAGCTGACGGAAATCAATAACTGCTTCCAACAGCAACAGCCAGATATTAATAACTGCTTCCAACAACAGCCTGAAATCAGTAACTGCTTCCGACAAGAATTTCCGGAACGCAAAACCATGCCTGACGACGCAGCAAGACGATACGAAAAATTTCTGGAACTATGTCGGCTCTTTGACCTGCCGGAAGATTTCACCCTTCGCCCCATAGAAACCCTCAGCAGTGGTGAATTGAAGAAAATAGATATTGCAAGGACGCTCTCCATGGAAAACCAGCTTTTATTTCTGGACGAACCATTGAATTACATGGATACGCTTTTCAGGGAACAGCTTACAAAAGCACTTTGCGACAGTGATGTTACTGCTATATTTGTAGAACATGACGAAAGCTTTGGCAATGCGGTTGCCACAAGAGTCATTGATCTTGATACCATTATTCCTCCTGTTGCAGCTTGTCAAGAACATATGTAAGCAGGGCAGTACCCATATCTTGTAATGGTAGTCCGAATAGTATTGCTCATGTTCCTCCTTTTAAGCGCCAAAAGACGCATGGTTTACAATATACTGTTCCATGCGTCTTTACCAATGCGTCTGACAGGTACCATCAAAAAAGAAATATCGTTTTTTCTCTGCCTAAAACGCAATATCTTTATATCCAATTTCATCAATCTCTTCGTCTCTGTACCTAACGCCAATACCGTTATCATCAAGGTCTTCTCCGCCCCATGTCCTTGAGAACAGCAGGTATAGACACCTTTCCCCGTCCATTATGAAATCCTCCGGAATAACGATTGTTTCTAATGTTACTGCCTGTAAAAGTGCCTTTTCCGTTTTAATCTCCGGCCACCATTCCGCTGCTTCCTCCTCATCCTCCGGGCCATAAGAATCGTACTCTTCCTCATTATAGTATTTAATCAGAGCATCTATCAATTCCGTCTGCAAATCCGGCCATCTTTCCAGAAAACATTGAAATGCCTTCTTCTGACATTCGGCGATTTCATCTTCTTCTCCTTGAAGTATCAATACTTCTACAGTAACTGTGTTCCCACCGAAATCCAATGTTTGCTTTCCCCACCAACCGTAATCTCCTTCTTTTCTTAACTCACCAAACACCATATCTGTCATGGATTTTCCCTCCGTTTTCTCTCCTGCCTTAACAATATTTTTTCTACTGTAATTTCCCTTTGCCGCATTCTGTTGAATCATCGTTTCGCACGTATTCTACTGTTATAAATAAAGCCGGGGACCGCAACTTTGTCCCCGGCTTTTGCCTGTTTCATCTCCTTGGATTCTTTGCCCGCTTCATCCCTTCAGATTCACATTCACTCCGTTGCTGCGGAAAGACTTATAATCCATATAAGCGCTCTTCTGCCCCACACTGCGGACACACAGGAACTACAGGTACTTCTTCAAGACATCCGCCTTATCCGTTGCTTCCCATGGAAGGGATACATCGTCACGGCCAAAATGTCCGTAGGCAGCAGTCGCACGATAGATGGGCCTGCGCAGATCAAGCATTTTGATAATACCGGCCGGACGCAGATCAAAATTCTCACGAATGATTTCCACCAGCTTCTCATTTGCAATTTTCCCTGTACCGAAGGTATCCACCATAACGGATGTGGGCTGCGCCACACCAATGGCATACGCCAACTGAATCTCACATTTCTCTGCCAGACCTGCTGCCACAATATTCTTCGCCACATAGCGCGCCGCATAAGCTGCACTTCTATCCACTTTGGTACAATCCTTACCGGAGAAAGCGCCGCCGCCGTGACGGGCATATCCGCCATAAGTATCCACAATGATCTTACGCCCGGTCAGCCCCGCATCACCCTGTGGACCGCCGATCACGAAACGCCCCGTAGGATTGATGAAGAATTTGGTATCCTGATCCACCATATCTTTGGGCAAAATGGGATCAAATACATATTTCTTAATATCTTCATGAATCTGCTCCTGTGTCACATTTTCATCATGCTGTGTGGAAAGTACCACTGCCTCCAATCGAATAGGCTTGCCGTTTTCGTCGTATTCCACGGATACCTGGCTCTTACCATCGGGGCGCAGATAGGACAATGTGCCGTCCTTACGTACCTTTGTCAGTTGTCTTGCCAGCTTATGCGCCAGAGATATAGGATAAGGCATCAATTCCGGTGTCTCATTTGTGGCATAGCCGAACATCATACCCTGATCGCCGGCACCGATTGCTTCCAGCTGCGCATCGCTCATGCCGGATTCTCTTGCTTCCAGCGCCTTGTCAACCCCCATGGCAATATCAGGAGACTGTTTATCCAACGCCACCATAACGGCACAAATGTTGCCGTCAAAACCTGTCTTCGCATCGTTATAACCAATCTCATTGACGGTTTTACGCACAATTGCAGGGATGTCAAGGTTTGCTTTGGTAGTGATTTCACCTGTCACCAGTACAAAGCCTGTACAGCTTGCAGTTTCACAGGCAACACGGCTCATGGGGTCCTGCTCCATGCAGGCATCCAAAATCGCATCCGACACTGCATCGCAGAGTTTGTCAGGATGTCCTTCCGTTACGGATTCTGAGGTAAATAAATGTTTTTCCATAGTTTTTTCCTTCCTTATGTATAAAAATTGAAACAAAAAGATCCGCTTATGAGATAAGCGGACCAAATTCTTTCGATATTCAATCCTCTTATTGCTCGAATATAACTCGCTCAGGGGGGCACCTTCCTCAATGGGGTTGCCGTGGCTTCATCGATCCTATGTATCTCCACCAACTCTGAATAAGAGAACTCCTATTTACTTTTTCATCACACAGATTCTCAGGCCGTTTATGACTTTGGGAACGCTCCTGAATAACTTTTCAATTCCTTTCACAAGTATTCAGAAACTCCCCACTCCTATCTGCCGGACACCTGGAATTTCCATGTACATTATTACCTTACTACATACAGCCTGCGCTGTCAACATAAATTTTCATTTTGGTAGAAATTTCCTAACAATCATGATACTTCTATGGAAAGTCCTTTTCTCCCAAAGGGCTTTTTTCACTTTTTTCGATTTTTCCGCTTTTTCGTTTTTTCACCCTGTCTTCAATACAAATTTCTGATAATCCTTCTCTGTTTCCACCAGCTCAATCTGAGCTCCCAGGTTACGAAGTTTAATATGAAAATCTTCATATCCCCGTTCAATATATTTGATATCATCCACCATGGTGCAACCTTCCGCAGCCAAAGCAGCAATCACAAGGGCAGCTCCGGCCCGCAGGTCAGGCGCCGAAATGCTAGCTCCGGTATATTTGCTCACCCCGTCAATAATGGCCGTATTGCCCTCAACTTTAATGCCGGCTCCCATGCGTGTCAGCTCGTCCACATATTTAAAACGATTCTCAAAGATACTTTCCGTCACAATGCTGGTGCCCTTTGCCACTGCCAGCGCAACTGTAATCTGCGGCTGCATATCCGTAGGAAAACCAGGATAAGGCAGCGTCTTCACCTGCGTGTGCATCAAGGGTTTCGATGAGACTACACGAATACAATCATCCCGCTCCTTTACCTCACATCCAATTTCCAGAAGTTTGGCAGTAATAGACTCCAAATGCTTGGGAATCACATTCTTCACTGTCACATCTCCCTTGGTTATGGCAGCAGCGAACATAAAAGTCCCCGCCTCTATCTGATCAGGAATGATTGTATACTCACTCCCATGAAGCTTGGATACGCCTTTGATTCTGATCACATCCGTCCCTGCCCCCTTAATGTTGGCGCCCATACTGTTCAGGAAACTGGCAACATCCACCACATGAGGCTCTTTGGCCGCATTTTCTATGATGGTTCTTCCCTCTGCCAAGGTTGCAGCCATCATGACATTGATCGTAGCGCCCACACTAACTACATCCATGTAGATATGCGCGCCCACCAGCCGCTCCGCTTTCGCCTTAATTAAACCATGCTCAATCACTACTTCCGCCCCCAGGGCACGAAAACCTTTTAAATGCTGATCAATAGCTCTGGAACCAATGTCACATCCCCCGGGAAGTACCACTTCCGCAAATCTGAACTTTCCCAGGAGCGCTCCCAGCAAATAATACGAAGCTCTAATCTTCTTAATTTCCTCATTTTGTACGATCAGATCGTTAATGTCACGGGCATTCAGCATAATTTTATGCCGACTCATATGTTTTACCACTGCACCGATGTCCTGCATAGTGCTCAACATAACATTAACATCACACACATCCGGAATATTATCTATATATACGGTTTCATCCGTCATGGCAGCCGCTGCTAATATGGGAAGTGCCGCATTCTTGGCACCGCCTATTTCCACATCACCCACCAGAGGATTCCCGCCTCTGATTGCATACTGTTGCATCTATCTCTACCTCTGCTTAAGGTCAGCGTTTTCTTCTTAATCTTTCAAGCCATAGCAATGTTACCACATTTCTCCACATTTGTAAATCGAACATCTATTCAACTTTTTAGAGAATCTTCTCTTTCTGTTTGTTATCACTCTAAATACTTTGACGGGTCTACCTGTGTTCCGTTGACTAAAATCTCAAAGTGAAGATGCGGTCCCGAAGCAATACCGGTACTTCCGCTGAGGCCGATTTTATCCCCCTGGTTTACCTTCTGTCCCACAGTCACCTGTACTCTGCTCAAATGCGCATATCTGGTCTGTTTCCCATCTTCATGATCAATATAGATAACATAACCGTAACCGCCTCCCCAGCCTGCCTTGGAAACTACACCGCCGCTGGAAGCATAGACCGATGTCCCGGTGGCCACTGCCCAGTCTAATGCCCTGTGATAAGTGCTGGCACCTGCCGTCGGCGCCCGTCGAGGACCAAATCCCGAAGTAAGACGACCGCCGTTGACAGGTTTAATATACGTAGGCGGAACCACAGTTCCCCTCTCAATCACCTTCGCCACCGCTGCCTGCACCAATTCTTCCTTCAGAATCTCTCGACTCACTTCTTTCTCATTCACATAGGTTACATCCGCAATGATACGCCGCAGCCCCGCGGAAGGCTGCTGCCGCGTCACGGTCTGATTGGTATACCAATTGGGATTATCTATATAAATGACATCCGCCTCATAAATTTCCTCATAATACTTTTCTTCCACCCGTGTTACTGACAGTTCCGGTTCCGGAACCGTAATCAACAGTTTATCCCCCACATTGATGATGGCATTGACATCCTCCATTCCATTCATCTCCGCAATCCTGTCCATGGGAATATTCAGTTTTATGGCAATCTCTGAAAGAGTATCCCCCGAAACCACCTCATAGATTGCCGGTGTCTCCTGCTCCATAATCACCAGATTGATTGCTTCCTCCAGGGAAGTCAATTGACTTTGCGGGAGATATGTTTCTACCGCTTCCACCTCTTCCGCAAAATCCATACTGTGAATTCCAAGATCATAATCGTCGAAATCCCTGGATTCCTCATCTACTTGTACGCTTTGTCCTGTGAGCCCTGACAGAAAATTCTGAATTCCTCCTTCCATATATGACTGCTGCCCCACATCCTCCTGCCAGGAAGCATCCGCCACTTTCGCAGTAAGCACACTGAACTCTCTCTTACTATCATAGTTTAATTCTACTGCAAATTTTCCTTCACCACCATACTTGTTAATGGCAGCCTGCAGCAGCAGACGTACTTCTTCCACACTTGCCAGATTAATGATATATTCATCTACCTTAAGCGTGTATGCTCTCTGCATGGTCTCATGAACGCCGGATTTCAATGCCTCTTCCATCTTGCGAAGCACCTCCTCCTGTTCATCTATTTCTCCCCACAGAATTTCTTCTCCCACAATCGCCATATCAACTTCCATAAACACCAGTTCATCGCTTTCGGAAGCCACATTTCTGCGCGCCTGCTGCAGCAATTCCTCTATATGCGTTTTGTCCCCTAAGGTCCCCACATCCTGACCATTTACCTGAATGTGAAAACAGTTCTCTCCGGTCTGTTCAAAGGGCGTATATCCTTTCATAAATAACAGCCCCATAAACAAAACGGACACCGTAGCTTTAATATATGTAAATCTGTATTTTTTATGATTATTTCTTTTCTTTTTCATAAGGTTACCATTTTTCTAATAGAATAAAG
>CAMWLE010000104.1 GCA_947175015.1 uncultured bacterium | reverse complement strand
AAAAAGTCCCCCACCTTACGGCGAAGGACTATACTTTCAACCCGACCATTTATATACCACATATCGGTCAGTGGTAAATTTTCCTTGTGCTTCTATTCCAGAGCGTGTTTGAAAATTGCTTTCTGACACATATTTTATGTTAATACGGCATAATATATGCTGATTTTAGAACCTTAGTCACTTATGGGCATATCTTACGCTCTGACTCACGCCAGGAAATCATATTGCGACATATACAAGTCATAGTAAGCACCTTTTTGCCCCAGAAGCTCTTCGTGGGTACCCCGTTCCAGAATCCCGCCTTTGTCCACATACATAATACAATCCGCATTTTTAATGGTGGAGAGACGATGAGCTATGATAAAAGAAGTACGATTCTTCAAAAGTTCATTTAATCCTTTCTGGAGCAGAAGCTCCGTTTCCGTATCTATGCTGGAAGTCGCCTCATCCAAAATCAGTATCCTGGGGTCGGCCAGCAGCGCTCTGGCAAAGGAAATCAACTGACGCTGCCCTGCGGAAAGTCTGCTTCCTCTTTCGTTTACCTCCGTATAATAACCGTTCTCTAACTGGCAGATAAAATTATGCGCACATACAGTTTTGGCAGCAGCAACAACCTGCTCGTCAGTGGCTTCTCTGTTCCCATAACGAATATTGTCCATAATGGTTCCGGAGAAAATAAAGCTGTCCTGCATCATCACACCCATCTGCGTCCGCAGAGAGTGAATGGTTACATCGGAAATATCAATCCCATCTATGAGCACCTGCCCGGAATCCACATTATAGAAACGGCTGATCAGGTTCACAATAGTGGACTTGCCCGCTCCAGTAGGGCCTACAAACGCATAAGTCTCACCCTGTCTGGCCGTAAAATGTATGTCATCCAGAATCTTATGCCCTTCTTCATAACTGAAGCTCACATCCCTAAATTCCACATCTCCTTTGATAGGCGGCATGGGAAACGCATTCTCCGCATCCTTTACCTGTACCGGCTCATCTATGGTCTCAAAAATACGTTCCAGATAAGAAATCGCAGTCAGCAGGGAATTATAAAATCCCGCCAATGTATTAATCGGCGCCCAGAAACGCCCGATATAAGCAGTAAAAGCAATCAATACTCCTACCGTCAATGTGGCATCCGGCGCTAAGATCCAGCGAATCCCAAGCACATAGATAAAGGATGTGGTAACAGCGGATATCAGATCCACACTGGGTCCCATGGTAAAGTTAAACATCACCGCCCGCATCCATGCCTTGCGATAACTTCCGCTGAGGTTGTTGAATATGGTATTGTTTTCCTTTTCCCTGACAAAAGATTGCGTTACCCGGATTCCGTTAATGCTCTCCGCAATGTAAGCGTTCAGATTGCTCTGTTTGTTGGACTGAACCTGCCATGCCCTGCGCTGTTTCCTTTTGATAAATACCACCACAAGCGCCAACACCGGCAGTCCGCACAAGCATACCAAAGTCAACCTCACATCACAGAACAGCATAAATAAAATAATAAAAAATAAATTGCACAAATCCGTAACCGTATTTACAATACCATTGCTCAACAGATCGCTGAGACTGTTCACATAGTTCACCACACGCACCTGTATCTTACCATGGGGCCTGTCATCATAATAAGAAAACGGCAGCTCCTGCAAGTGGTTGAAAATATCCGTCCGGATGGCGTGTATAATGCTCTGTCCAATGACACTCATGGTCTTAATCTTAAATCGCATGGCAATGGCAGAATAACAGGCCACTGCCAATGTCAGAACACTTACCGTCACCAGGCCCTTTACATTCTTCTCCGGAATATAAATATCCATAATCCGCTGGAAAAAAATGGGCACCATCATGGTCAAAGCAGAAGCACTGAGCATCAGTATGATCACTCCCGCCATCTTACTTTTATAGGGAGAGACATAGCCTGCCAGACGCTTTAGCTGATTGATGTCAAAGCTATCTTCCAATATCTCATCCATATCATATCTGTTGCGAGCCATATCAATTACCTCCCTTCTGCACACACACTTGACCTTTTTGGGGTTTTGCAGAAAATGCCATATCCTTTTGCCCTTTGGAAGATTTTGTCATATCACTTGATTCTTTTGCTGCTTTCATTGTATCATCTGCTTCTTGGCAAGACTGCTTCACTCCGTCTGACACCTTTGGAAACTGTATTACATTATTTGACCCTTCTGTAAACTGCACTGTGCCTTTTTGTCCCTTTGGAGATTCCACACGGGCATTTTTATATGCTCGCAGTAAATCATACGGAATCTCCCCATACTGGTTACGAAATGCCTGCGCATAATAACCATTTTTCGCCACCAGCTCCTCATGGGTTCCATGCTCTATAATGCGGCCTTCATCCATCACCAGAATCAAATCTGCATCCTTGATGGACGAAATCCGATATGCGATGACGAAAACCGTACAGCTATCCTGGATGTTCTTCAACTGCTGCTGAATATAACTCTCCGTCTCCATGTCCACTGCGGAAGTGGTATCATCTAAGATTAAAATAGACGGGTCTTTTAAAAGCGCCCTTGCCAGGGAAATCCTCTGCTTCTGGCCGCCGGACAGCCCCACGCCCCGCTCTCCCACAATGGTATCATACCCCTCGGGTAACGCACTGATAAAATGGTTGGCATCTGCCATGATTGCCGCATGCTTCACCTGCTCAAAGCTGCAGTTCGGCCGTCCGTAAGCAATATTTCCCTCAATGGTATCGGAAAACAGGAACACATCCTGCATTGCCATACCGATATTATCGCGCAGGTGATAGAGATCCATATTCCGTACATCCTGTCCGTCCACCAATACCTGACCGGAAGTGGCATCATAAAAGCGGCAGAGCAGATTCATCAAAGTCGACTTACCTGCACCGGTGGAACCGATAATTCCCACCGTCTGGCCTGCTTTCACCTTGAAACTCACGTTCATCACAATGTCCTCATCATCGGCACGATAGGAAACATCCCTGAATTCCACATCCCCCCTAAGCCTTGTTCCAAAAGCATCAAAGGAATCCACCTCCGGCTTCCTGTCAACGACGGCATTGGTGCTTGCCTGTAACTTCATGTCAGTACCGGCATCTGCGGTGAATCCTGTATCTGCGGCGCCGTCATGCACCTTGTGCCTTTCAAGTTGCGGCGTTTTAATACTGGGGTCCTCACTATAAGTAGCATAAATTTTCTCTACGGAAGTGGCAAAGTTCTGGATATCATTCACCCACCATCCCGCCATACGCAAAGGAGTATTCAGCATCCACAGGTACCCGTTGACCTTGACCAAATCTCCCATGCTAATCTCTCCCTGCATCACCATGTATCCCCCATACAGCATCAATATCACTGTCAGGGCATAGGACAGAATCTCGAAAATCGGCACATATTTCATCCACACCCGGGAAGCCTTGATTTGAGCATCCTTGAACTTATCATTTTCAATCTGAAATTTCTCTCTTTCATAATCTTCCTTTGCGAAAGCCTTCACCACCCGGTTGCCGCTGACATTCTCCTGTACAAACGCATTCAAAGAAGAAAAGCAGTTGCGGTTGCGCTGAAACGCAGGCTTTACCTCTTTAGACTGCCTGTAGGTAGCCAGCGCCGTGAAAGGCAGCACCACCAACATACATAATGCCAGCCTGGTATTCACGGTAAAAATCATCAGCAATGCAAAAACAAACAATAATATGTTTTGATACACTGCATAGATGACATAGGCCACAAAATGCCTGATGGCATCCATATCCCCCGTCTGGCGGCTCATCAGGTCTCCAGTACGCTTTTTATTATAGAAGGCAAAATCCTCTTCCAGAAGCTTGCGATAAACCTTGCCGCGCATGTCGTACAACACTCCCTGAGAGGCTGTCTCGAATACCACCTGATACAGGAAACGCAGAATACTTGTCAACAGTGTCACCGACAACAGGCACAGAATCAGCCTTGGAAGCAAGTCATAATTTCCGGCCTGCACCACGTCGTCTACAATAATACCTGATATGTAGGGGTTGACAATGGACAATGCGGCAATAGCCGTTGTCATGACAATGCCTAACAACATCAGCGCCCGATACTTTCTCAAGAATCGGCAGAACCATTTTAATGGTGTCATTGGTAATCCTCCCTGGATGCTCTCTTTTTTCCTGACAGATGTTCTGTCGGTTTTGGCATCCTCCTTCATTGTACTTTTATCCATACAAAATGAAATGGAATTTCTTGCACCATTGATGGATGATTTTGCACCAACCCATCAAATCAAAAGCTCCGACAGTATCTCAAAAAGACCTGCCGGAGCCTGTAATGCCAATATAAAACTCTCTATAGAAAAACCATTATCGACTGAAAGCGTCTCCGCAAACCACACATGTTTCGTCCAAAGTCATCACTGTACTTCTATGGAACTTACATTCCTTATTTCCACATATTTTTCTGCAAGCTCACTGTTTTTCATAAGCATATCAGCATGAATCATCACTTCCGTACCAACCATTACAAAACCCTGTTCTTCCAAGTCTTCCGGCACTGCTCCCTCCCTGATTATCAATCCATTTTGCTCCGCAATTTTTCTTGGAATTTCATAGAAAAAATCTATCCCGTATTCCTCCCCCACAATCAGCGCCTCATAAACCAAACGCTGCTTTTCCAACTCTCCGCCCATTCGCAGCCGAAGGCAGATTTCCTGCCCGCTGATGTCCTCCAGAGTCAAAAAATACGCCCGTTCCTTCTCTCCACTGCTATCCTCCCATTCCTTATCCTTTATCACCGCCCATGTGAAAACACTTCCCATGTAAGGAGAAAAAAAACGGTGATAAATCATCCGCCCTCCCAAAAATACCGCTGCTGTCACTGCCCCAATCAATACTATCCATTTCCACTTTACCTTCTTTTTTTCCATCCCTCTCATCTCCTCCCTGTGATCTCTGCTGCCCCATGTCAAGGGCTTCTGTCTGTTCATTAGTTCCTCCATTATCGGCTGAAGGTGTCTCACTCTTGTCCTTCTCACTGTTGATTTCATATACAAAATGACAATTATGAAATCAAAATCCCATAATTGTCATTCCATCTTCTAATTATTTGGTATAAATAACATAGAATCATCCGGTATATTTTCTTCTGGAACCGCTCCGCTTCCTCCAACCTTCTCATTGGCACCGGTTATCTCTGAATATGCACCATCTGCCAAACTCTGCATTTTCCCTATGCATAGATAAATAAGAAAAACCGACAAAACAACACAACTACATATGAGCACCAATCGCTGATATCTCTTTTTCTGCACTTATTTTCCTCCTAACTACAAAGAGTAATACCCTGTATATGTAATTGAATGATCCGAAAGATTCTGTATTGCAAAACTGTAAGTATCCGTAGGGAAATTTTCCAGCCACTTTCTATTAAGCAACTTCCCTGCAGGTTTATTTTGCTGATTCTATTATAATCTAATATTCCTATTTACACAAGGGGACAGATTCCTGAAAAAAGTTTTGGAAATCTGTCCCCTTGTCTTATTAGTAATATTAATATATAATAAACGTAGTCAAATTTTGTGTTTGGAGGTATAAGCAATGAAAAACTACTTATTAAAGCATTTTGTAACAGTTCCGGCGTCCGGACTGCTCTGCACGAATAACTTGGCCGGAAATCCGGATCTATTTTTCCCAAAACCTGCTGCCAAGCTTCCTGCCAATAACCTGAAAGCCATGATTCCAGAGAAAGAAGCAATCCATAGCAGTAATCAAAAAAATGTTTATCAAAATGATAATGACAACTATGATGAGAGCCGCAAATAATTATTTTCTTTTTCCGACTGTTTCCAGCTTTCTACGATAAAAACGTTCGCCACGTTGCTCTTTTGCCAGCATGCTGAACAAAATACATTTTGACAATTCTTCCTCATCATCCAATTTCCAATGCCTGCGCTTTTTTTCCTTGTCCCCGGCGCCGCATTTTCTCCGCAACAATAGAAATCAGCCTCTCCTCCAGATCCAATATTTCCCACAGATAATACATCCTTTCATTATCCCGCAGCAATGCCACCGCCCTGTCGCAATACCGCAGAAGCTCTTCCCATTCTATATCTTCCCTATGGTTGTGCAGCACACAACGGCACATAAGATATACCGCCTTAGGATATATCTTCACTCTGGCAATATTCTCCAGCCTGCTTCCCTCAATATAATCCAACACCTCCCGATACCATTCCAGACGTTCTCCCTCTTTTCTGTATTTTTCAGCTTCCAGAAGCAGATTCAATTCCTTAACAGACAGTGCCAGCGGTGCCAATTTCTCCTGTCCTCCCTGAGGCACTGTCATCCCCACTGCCTCCTCGAACAATGCTGATAATTCCTCTCCGGAACCTCCCCTGTTTTGCCTGACCTGTGCCTTCATGGCAAGGTAAAATTGCCTTTCCAGCCGATTATTGATGTCATAGTTTTCCCCATATGCCTCCAACAGCGCTTCTGCCCGTTCTGTTTCACCCAAAGTAATACTGTGCAGTATGTGCGTTCTGGCCTCCCAACGATGATACTCCTCCCAATCCAACAGATGCACATAATCCTCCTCTGCTATGCCCAACCGCTCCAACAGACAGTCCTGCAACAGTTTATCCGGCATCCACTCCCCCTTCTCCTCCATATTTTTTACTGATCCCACACTGCATAATCCATAACAAAGCTGCCGTAACGTAAATCCCTTCTCCTTCCGCAATTCCTGAATAAACTTAAAAAACTGCCTGCCCTCTTCCGTATTCTTCATATGAATCCCCTTTTATCATTACAAATTTGAATTCCTGCATCAAATCTCCATCAACGCTCTTTCTGCTTCCCGTCGTGCCTGTGAGGGCGAAACTCCAAACCGTTTCTTGAAAAGCTTACTGAAATGATAGGCATCTTCATACCCCACCATAGCCGCCACCTCCTGGATACTTCCCTGATATCCGCCCTCCAACAGTTCTTTCGCCTTCTCCAAACGAATATTGATCAGATGATGAATGGGCGCATTTCCGGTCTCGCTTTTGAAGATTCTGGACACATAATATGGACTGAGATACATATTTTCCGCAATCTGATCCAGAGAAATTTTCTCATTATAATGATCTTCAAAATAATTGACAATCTGCTCCACCACATATTTTTTGTTGGCAGACTCAAACGCATACCCTCCGGCTCTCTCAATAGGTTCACATTGCTCCCGAATGACCAGGAGCATAAGCTGCATCAAATACGCTTTCAGCATAAAGTATCGTCCCTGCCTGCACACGGCATTCTCCATCTCCATGGCAGCACAGATTTTAAACAACCTTTGCCGCAGATCCCCCGTCGTGTGAATAATACATTCCCCGTCCGGTTCCGGCAGGAAATTCGCCGGAAAGCCAGGAAATTGAACATCGGAAAAGCCTACGAAGAACTCTGTGGCAGGCAGTTCGGCGTCATGACAGCACAACGCCTCATGCCTCACGCCAGGATTCAGTATCAGCAAATCCCCTTCCTGTACCGGATACAATTTATCTTCAATACGGTATCTCCCCACACCGGAAATGATAAACGCAATTTCACCATGGTCATGGCTGTGATAATTCCCTTCATCCCTGTCTCTTTGCCTGGTACCCTTCCAGGTAAATAAAAATGTTGGGTTCAGTTCTTCCACCACAATTTCCCCACACCCTCTTTGCTTTTCCATCATGCCACCTCCGCATCAGCTTCACTCACCGCATAAATTCTGCACTTTCCACATTTTCCTGCATTTTTCTACTGCACGTCTCCCTTCTACACTTGCCGACATACCACAAACAGCGCACAAACAATGGATAAACTGGTGCAAGTCCGTAAGAACGCCTGCAAAAAGTGCGCTTGCTCACTTGGCATTCTTCCCGGAATGACTTCGCTTTTCTTTGATTGAGTACAAAGAGTGTATGTAACTCCCTCTATTTTCCAACCTTAGAAAATCTTCATTCCGTTCACCCTATTGTACCCATTTTCCTGCCAAAAGTAAAGGCATAACAGATTGGACTTCTACCTGCATTTTATATATAAACTGAAAAATTCCTCGGAAAATCAAAGAATTTCATATCATGATACTCTTGACTTTTCCTATATATGGTATTATGA
>CAMWLE010000103.1 GCA_947175015.1 uncultured bacterium | reverse complement strand
GAGAACAATTCAGGTGCGGCCTCCGGCAGCAGCACCAACGAGAACGGCTCCGACACGGCTTCCGGCAACATAACATGAAGCTGTTGACAGCCTGGCAGCAAAACGACAGGCAGCAATGCCCATAATAAATGAAAACGGCACAATATAGCGAGAGGGGATGAATCATGAATACTTTGAACAAGGCGCTGGAAAAAGCATTTCACATCAACATGATGCTCCCCGTCTGCCCTGTCACAAAAGAATGTTCCGAAAAATATCCACAGGTAGATCTCCTGGGAAAATATAGTATTGTGGATACCGCTTTTGAGTACCGCACACTGCTCATCCGGTCAGCCTGCCAGAACCAGCCGGAACTTGTCCAAAACGAAACCAATCTGCTCCTTGCCTCCGCCAAGTCTCAGCAATACCGGATGCGGCAAGCCGCTTCCATGCTCCATAACTTAGAACTGGCCGGTGTACTTTACGAACTTTCCGATACCAGTGACTATAAAGATATGCGAAAGCAGTTGTTAGAACTTCCGGTACTGAAAGATTACCACAAATCCATAACTGCCGCAGAACATATGGCAGGGTTAAAAGACACGGAAATTTCCATGGGTCTGCGCAGCTATTGTTCTGATGTCCTGGAACATCACTTTTCCATGACAGCCTATCATCTGCGGCATCCCATGACCATGCAGGAAGCCGCAAAGCTGCTCCCTCCCCCCGATAAAAAGCACCAGGAAATATGCCGCCGTTATTCCTCTCCGGCTACCCTGAAAGCAACCTTACATTCCCACACAAAAAACGGGCCAGCTCTATAGGCCCGTTTTTCATATCATTTGTTATCAACCGTCTTGCCCAATGTTGCAACAACACCTTATGTTTGTCCGCATCCATTCAATTGCTTATCGGCATACCAAAACGCACAACAGTCATCACCCTTCATACAGGCAGTCAATCACGTACCGGCACACCGTAAGGCGCCTGAGATTAATACATATTCATTCCCTCCAATGCGGATAAATACTGGTTCAAATACGCATCCGTTACAGGCTGCCACTTTTCCCCCAACGCATCCAGCAATTCATTCGTTACCTTCTGTACCACAGGGATATCATGATATAACCCTCCAGGACTGTCCGTAAGCAGTCCTTCCACGAGCATGCGCCCTTCTTCCGTCTGTTTTAACTCCTGCAGGCGCACCGTAAATGCTTCGTCCGTCAATACCTCTACCTTGTGCCCCTGTTTCGCCAGCGCGGCAAACAATCTCTCAAACGCCACTTCTTCCGGAGGATACACATGAAATGCAGGATAACAGGATGCTGTTCCTGCAAGAGCAATAATCATATGTGCCGTCTCATCCACAGGAGAGAAATTCACACTTGCATGATACACCGATTCCGGCACAGCTCCCATTTTAATATAAGAAGACAGCCTTCGGGTAAATCCGTTGGATTTCAAATTCATCTGAAATTCTCCGTCCCGGCTCCGCCCCTGGAGATTTCCTACCCTCATCAGTTTTACGGAAAGTCCCTGATCCACAGCTCCGCGCAGCAACTCATACTCCGCCATATACTTTGAGTAAATGTATTGATTAAATATGTTCTGCCCAATATAGAAATCGTCTTCGGAATATTCGCGCCCGGCTGCATCTTCGCTTACACCTCCCACGCTGATTGTGGAAATCTGGCATAGCAATGACTTTTGCGAAGCTGCATACGCAATCAGATGATGCACTCCGTTCCTGTTCACCTGTTCCAGGGTATCCCCATAAGCAAAATGCGCCACATTTGCCGCCGAATTGATTATGGTATCAATATGCCCTTCAAAAGGTTCCAGAAAAATCTGCGGGTTTGTAATATCCCCTTCCACAACTTCCCACTTTTCTCCCAGACTTTCTGTAAAATCCGCCTCCGCATAATAGAAGAGAGCATTTTTCACCCGTTTCAGAGCGGACAATTTCCCCTTGCCCCTTGCCAGACAATAAATTCTGTTACAAGTATCCGGATTCTGCAATAGGTCAATCAGAATATGAATGCCCAAATATCCGGTAACTCCGGTGAGCAATACATTTCCAAGCCCTGACCTCTTCCGGGTATCCGAACCGGCATCCACACCTTCTTCCCTCCGGGTATGTGCCTGCAAGTACGCATCAATCCCTGTATAATCCAACTGTTCAATGGGGTAAGGCTTCTGTTCCTTCTCCTTCCCCTTGATTTTCAATGCCAGCAGCGCCGGCGTGGGAATCCGGAATAGGCTTTCATAATCCAGTCCTTCCGCTTCTTCCCCCAACGCTTTTTCCAATGCCACAATCAACTCTACCGCATTGAGAGAATCACCGCCCAACTCAAAGAAATTGTCGTCTGCACCCACCTGCTCCACACCCAGTACATGGGCAAATACCTTGCACACTGCCTCTTCGGTATCGTTTTCAGGCGCCCGGTAACTGCGCACATATTCTATGGGCACCTCAAGCAATGCTTTCAAATCCGTCTTTCCGCCGGGTGTCTGGGGCATTACCTCCAACTCTTTTAAGATATCCGGCACCATATAAGGCGTGAGACGATCCTTCATAAAGTCCCGCAGACGATCCTCTTCCACCACACCCCCTTTTTCCACGGTATAGAATCCCGCCAAATGCTCCGTACCGCCTATTTTGCGTACCACACAGCTTACCTGCGCCGTTCCCCGATACGCATCCATGACCTTCTCTATCTCCGACAGCTCTATGCGAAGCCCTCTTAGCTTAATCTGTCTGTCATTTCTCCCATGGTAAATCAGCCTTCCGTCAGAAGCAAACTGCCCCAAATCCCCGGTGCGGTATATTCTCATTCCGTTCCACGCAATGAATTTATCCGCTGTTTCCTCCGGCCTGTCTTTGTACCCAATGCCAAGGCCCTCCCCATAGACACAGATTTCACCCACGTCTCCGAAAGGCACCTGTTTGCGGTTGGTATTCAGCAGAAGAATGCCCGTATTTGCCATGGGCCTTCCTATAGTTTTGGCATCGCCTGCCTCTGTCATGGTAGCTCCTATGGTTGTCTCCGTAGGGCCATATCCATTGTAAACCCGGATACCGTAACACTCTTTCAATTCCTTTACAAGACTCTCCGGCAGCACCTCCCCGGCCATCAGCATTGCCTTTACCCCTTTCAGTGCCTCTGCAAACTCAGGATTGGCCAGATAAGAAGCCACTCTGGAAGGAGTACAATGCAGGAAATCCGCTCCATGCCTTAAGATATGCTTTGCAAGCTCTCCGGAATCCAGCATTGCCTTCTCATTTCCAAGCTCCACAAACAATCCGTTAAACAACGTTACGAAAATCTCATAAAGGGAAATGTCAAAACATATGGAACCGATTGCCACAATCCCGTTTCCGTTTTCCGTAATATCCCGGTTAAAAGCATTGTTTTCCGGACGCACGATATTTACAATTCCTCTGTGAGAAAGCATAACCCCTTTGGGTCTGCCTGTGGTTCCGGAAGTATATATGATATATGCTGTCTGCCTCTGTGAAATCTGCGGCGGCACAAAACCTTCCCCATCACATGCCAGCAAGTCATCCGCTTCCAGATATTCATAACCTGCCGCAGATTCCACATCCCTTGAAGCAATAAGATACCTGGCTCCACTGTCTTCCAGAATATATTTTACCCTATCCATAGGATACATGGGGTCCACAGGGATAAACGCAGCCCCCGTCTTGGCAATGCCCAGCATTACCGGTATCAGGCGGATATCCCTTCTCAGCATAAATGCCACGCTGTCTCCGCTTTGCACTCCTTTTTCCGTAAGCCCCCTGGCAACCGCACCGGATGCTCTGTCAAGCTCCGTAAAGCTGTATTCCCTGTCTCCTGCATACAATGCCGGACGATGTCCATATTGAAAGACAACCTCTTGAAACAGTGACGGAATCGTTGCCTCTTCATCCAGCATATGTGCCTCGCCTTTTAAGGAAAGCAGACGATTTCTCTCTGCTTCTCCAATAACGGATATTCTGTCTACACAGACATTCTCCATGCCCTGACGCAGGATTTCACTCACACCTGCCGCAAAATACGCTGCCTTGCCGTTTTCCTTCTCCCTGTCATCCGCATCATAAACCCCTTCCCGCAAATCTATTGTAAAGGTAAGCCCTTTCGGCTGCCTGAATATGTTCCACCGGAAATTGTTCTGCATCTCCCCCGCCACACTGAATTCAAGGGAATATTCCATGTCTGTCCGGATTTCGTAAGAATAAAAATTATACGCATACCCCGATATACTGTCAAAATTCAGATGCTCTTCTTTCAACGCCTGCAGAATATTGTCAAATCCATCCCTCTTATGCAATGCCGCCAGCCTGGAAGCTTCCTGCACCTTCCGGCAGACATCCCCAAAAGTATCCTTCTGATCTACTCTGACACGCACCGGCACCAGCAGGGTATAACAGCCCAATATTCCAAGCTCCTTCTGCTTCCGGTTCAGGCGGGGCATCAGGAATACCGCATCCTCTCTTCCCAACGCTTCCGTCAGATAAATGGCATAAGCCCCTCCAAGGACATAGGGCACAGTGACGCCCTGCTCCCTTGCAAAACTTTCTACCCTATCCCACAGCTCTTGCTCCATGCAAAAGGAACTGCTGATTTTCCTCATGCTTTTCACGGAATGAACAGGCTGCACTGTCTCAAGCTGCACATCGGCAAAATATTCCTGCCAGAACCTGCCGCTTTCTTCCGCTCCCTTTACATCCTCCCTGTCTTCCCGGACAAAAAAGCGGGATGGCTCCAAAACTTTCCCTGCCAATACATCCAATACCTTCTGTGCAAACAAGCTCATTCCATAACCATCTATGATCACATGGTGAAAACGCACATAAAGCAATACACCGCCTTCTTTCAGGGGCATGACACATGCTTCATGCAATTCTTCCGGATACCGAAAGGGTGTCCGGTCTTTTTCATCTGTGTAATACCTTGCCGCCTCCTTTGTCATTTCCTGCAACATCACACAGCCGGGATTCTCCTTTTCCCCCGGCACAAAATATGTCTCACCGTTTTCCACATGCAACGCTGCCGTAAAAATATCTCCGCTGCGAAATACATCTTCCGCCGCCTTTTTTGCCTGCTCTGCCGAAATACCCGGAAGCCATAACTTCAGGGAAATCACATTTAATGCCCTCTTGCCGAAAGTCCGCTCACTCAAAGCAATTGCCCGCTGTGACTGATTCAAGTTACTATTTGCCATTTCTCTGTCCTACCTTTCTTGTTTTATATTCACCTGTCAAATCTCTTCTCACTATCATGTCTTTTCTCATTGCCATATCCGAAAGAAATTATCGCAACTTATCTTCAAACAATTCCTTAGTCCCTGCGCCTGGGGAAATCACCAGGGAGAATCCATACCATGTACAGGAATAATTTGATTATATCAAGATGCCTTGGACACATTACAGTGTCATATTTGATGCAGAATGGTTATTTTTGCTTTCCGTACATTCCTTGAACAAATAACACAAAAATGACAGTTTTAAAGCAAATTTGAACGTTGAAGCCAATATCCGCAAAATATATAATAAATTCAGGTATCAGAAAACATCGGATGCCATGGTATCAAAAACATCATACCACAGAAAGGAGATTCATTATGTTTTACATGTTAGGAGCCAATCCTTTTGAACAGATGCTGAACCCGATTGTCAACCTTCTCAATATGGCAATCAACCCCATTCTTACACTGGTGGGCGCCATAGGCACTATCTTCTGCATTTTCCTTGGCATTAAGCTTGCGAAAGCTGAAGAGCCCCAAGACCGTGAAAAGGCAAAAGGCGCACTGAAAAATGCCATCATTGGCTTTGTGCTTATTTTTGTACTTATGCTTGCCCTGAAGCTGGGACTTCCCGCAATGACAGCATGGATGGAATCAAACGGCTGATCTTTTAAAGCAGAAGTATATGCGGAGAGGGAATTCTATGTCCAGTAATTTCAGTGGTTTTTACAACCTGATCAGTCCCATTTTAAGCCTGGTCAACAACTATACCGGAGCATTGCTGATGATTGTCAGCTCCTTAGGCGCCATTCAATGTATCTTTCTGGGCGTCCGTTATGCGAAGGCCCAGGACCCTGACGAAGTATCTCAGGCGCGAAAAAGTCTCAGAGACTTTATCATTGGATTTTTCCTTATTTTTATTCTGATTGCCGCTATGCGGGCAGGTATGCCAAGCTTATGCCAATGGATGGAGGAAAATACAAAGGTGTCAATTTATTGACGATAAAAAGCGAACCCGTTCTTCCGGTTCGCTTTTTTATGTAGGCTCATAATATTTCTTCATCATGTACTCGATATAATGTTGTTTGCTTGTTCTGCGGTATTGCCTGGAAATATTAATCTCTTCCCCGTTTGCCATCAGAAACACATCACTTTTCATATCTATCACATAATCCAGATTCAAAATATAGCTTTGATGGCATCTTAAAAATACAGGAAACATATTGAGAATGGGATAATACTCCTTAAAGGCAGCTACAAATTTCACATCTCTGCCGCTCACCATGTGAAAAATCAGGTTATGCCCCATACTTTCCACATACAAAATGCTGGCAGGAACCACGGGCTTCCATAACCCGTCTATTTTCACCTTAATTTCCTTATGGCTGCTGACCTGCTGCCATTTTATTTCCTCACTGACAATCTTTAACAGCCTGTCATTTTTAATCGGCTTCAGCAAAAAGTCCTTCGCCTTTACCTGGTATCCAAACAACCCATGTGTCTCATCCTTATCCGTCAGATAGCATGCACACTCTGAATCATTCATATACAGGAACTCTGCCGCCTCTTTCCCTTTGGGCGTCTCCAAGTCAATTAAGGCCATATTCAGATCTGACAGAGACAAAATCTCTGTCATCTGTTTCAAATTCTGCAGCCTGGTCAGCCGAAAGGACATATCCGCAGCATCCTCCAGATGATTCAATATTGTCTCTATGCTTTGGTAAAAATCTCCGTCATTCGTATAAACAGCTATTTTCATCAGCCTAAATCCATTCTTCTCACCTTTATGCCTGTTGTTTCCCCTCAATCCCCAATATCTGTATGCCCCTGCTCAAATTCCCATTGTAAACCATACTTATCTATAAAATAGAAATATTTTGTTTCTCCCAGAATATCTGCCGCTTTCTGTTTTACTTCCATATTACCTTCTTTTTCCTGATCAAAAAAATAGAAATCAGAAGGTTCCGTCTTGCTGATCTGATATACCTTATAATCCTCAGTGGTATTAATCAATGTCACATCAGGCTGAGACTTAATATATTCAAAAGCTTCTTCAATATTGATTACCTTCAACGCAACATGCCTGGCGCCGCTGATATCATTTGCCTTAAATACTATCGGTGTCTTACGCCCCTCGGGATAATGATAACACATCAGTTCTATGGTAAACTTTGTTCCCGGCACATCCATAAAACCAATGGACACCTCTGCTTCCTCCGCCTCTTCTATAAATCCTCCAGCCTGAAAAAAACCTTTATTCTTCCAGTGAGGAATATGCTGATTGGGAACGGCGCCCAAAATCCTCTCATAATATCGAAATGCTTCTTCTACATCATCCACAAAGATACAAACATGTGATAATCCTGTATATACCGGTTTCTTCATTTGATTTCTCCTCCATTTCCAGTCCTGACAGTCCTGCATCCAATCAAATATTTTGCCCCCCCAGTACAGACATTGATGATTCCTGTCTTGTTTTCACATTAAGATAGAATTCCCTTGTCGCGGCATAGTGCTTCTATGCTTCGATCATATGTAGCTTCCGCTTCCTTAGAAAAAAAGCAACCGGGTACGCCTTCATTATTATCCCTGTGATGGGCCACACAAGCACAACACTTTCCATGCCTTGGACAATCAAAGGTACATGGACATGGTCTTCCATTGTCACAACTCGCCATAATTTTTTCTCCTTATCATCGTTTTTTCTGTAGCAGTTTGGGTAAAATCTGAAATATGTGATTGGTTTATTATATCAAAGAAATGTTACTCTGAAAGCAATTTGGTATGGTTCGTATTTTTTGCGGCATGATTTGCAGCCCTACAAGAATTCTTTACATTCCATACAGGTCCCCTTAATCTCTCAATGAGATTACTGACAAAAAAAATGCCAGAGCCACCGCCTGACATTCTTTACACACTTCCTAACATGCCGCCAAGAGGGGGCAAAGCCCACCTCTTTGGGGGGCAAAGCCCACCTCTTTGGGGGGCAAAGCCCACCTCTTT
>CAMWLE010000102.1 GCA_947175015.1 uncultured bacterium | reverse complement strand
GCGCCACGGACGGCGAGCTTCCTCCCTGATTTCCGGTTCCATTCGGCGCCACGGATGGCGAGCTTCCTCCCTGGCTTCCGGTTCCATTCGGCGCCACGGACGGCGAGCTTCCTCCCTGATTTCCAGTGTCGCCTGTGACATCGGAAGCCAAAAAATCTTGCTTTCCAGCATTACCTACAGAATCAAAAGAGAGCCTCTCCTTCTCTTCCATTGAATTATCATCCCCTGTCATCAGATCCGTTCCGAGATTACCTTCCCCGTCACCTTCCACACTACTTATCACCGCACTTGACATTTGTACTGCGCCTCCTGCGTTATTCCCTGATGACGCGAAATTATTTCCGTCTGCGCCATTCATAAACTGATAATTTCTCCATGTCAGCACACCCACTACCGCCACACACACAACCGCTGCCCAAGTCCTGCCATACTGCCATATGGGTCTTTTTCTTCTGATGACAACATCACTTCGTTCCAATAGCATTGTATCCACACCCGACAGCGCCTCCATAATTCTCAAAGCGCTTTCCTGGTTCTTTTTTTGCTTCCTTGCCTGCATCTCAACTCCATTGCCGCTCATAACTCAACACCCTCCTTTTCTAAAAACGCCCGAAGCTTTGCCCTGGTGCGAAACAATGATGTCTTCACAGTATTCAACTTCATCCCATACCGTTTTGCTATTTCACCATATTCCTCCACATACCAATAACGACGCAGAAATACATTACATTCCCTCTCCGGCAAAGTATGTAGAAATTGATTCAGCATATGTTCCAATTCCGCCGCTTCTACCGTTGCTTCCGTATTATGTCCGTCAGGCACGCACTCCGCCAACTCATCCAATGTCAAAAACATTTCACCGTTTCCTCGTTTCATGGTACGTTTCCCCTTCCATCTATCCAGAGACAAGTTCCTTGTAATAGTTCCAAGAAACAACGCCAACCGATCCGGTCGCTTTGGCGGTATGGCATTCCATGCCCGCAGCCATGTATCATTGACACATTCATCCGAATCTTCTTTGGAATACAGAATATGCCATGCAATACTGTAACAATAACTGCCGTATGTTTTCTCTGTCTCCGCGATCGCCCGCTCATCCCTTGCCCAGTATAAATCCAGTATATCCGTATCTTTCAATATCCCTCCTCCTTTCCGACACAGCACATATCATAAGTACATCCACTATGCTTTATTCTTATGTCTTAACCATATAAACGCCAAAGCCACTCAAAAGTTTCACAAATTCTATTCCAATAAACACAAAAAGGTGCATACCCTTTTGGCATACACCCTCTCGCTATGTTCCGTAAAATGTTTCATTCCTTACAATTTGAATTTCTTAGCGCTCTCTGTTAAATTATTAGAGATATTTACCAAATCTGCAGTTGCCGCCTTACACTCTGACACAATATCTGCCAACTGGTCCATGGTAGCAGCCGTTTCTTCCGTACTCGCCGCATTATTTTGAGAAGCTTCGGAAAGCCCGTTAATGCTCTCTATAACGCCGTTTCTGTAAGTTTCAATATGATCGAGCTGACTGGAAATAACTTCCACAGCCTGCACCACTCTCTGTATCTCCCTGTCGAGACTGTCAAAAGCATTCCGTGTCACACCCAATTTCTCATTCTGCTGACGGATTTCAGATACCACTCCGCCCATAATCTCCACGCTATGATTTGAATTTTGAATTAAATTCTCAACAATTCCCCGAATCTTGTCCGTAGATTCTTTGGACTGATCCGCCAGGCCACGGATTTCCTCTGCAACAACAGCAAATCCCCTGCCCATATCTCCTGCTCTGGCAGCCTCTATACTGGCATTCAGGGACAAGAGATTTGTCTGACTGGCAATTCCCGCAATAATATCCGTAGCAGAACGAATATACTGTACAGATTCATTGGTAAGGTTGGTCTGTTTCTGTATTTCGTCCACGGACTCACTTGCCCTGACACTGATATCAAGCAACTCCTTCAGCGTCACATCCACCATTTCGTTATTCCTCTTCATATTGTCCGCACTACTGCTCAAATCGCTTACACTGTCTGAAGCTGCATTGATCGCCTTGTTCATCTCGTTAATGCTCTCACTGACATTTTGCGTATCTGCTGCCTGTTTGGTAGCCCCTTCCGCTATATCCGTCACTGCGATATTAACATTTTCTATAGACTGTGTAATACTTTCAAAATTGGAACTGAACTGTGCAGTACATTCATCCATGTCCTTCATAGATTTGAACAGATCCGCAATCGTCTGTGAAAAGCTCTCCACTACAGAATAAACAGCCCTTGCAATCTTACCTACTTCATCTTTCCTGGACAACAGTTTCTCTGAAATCTTCAGATCCAATCTGCCCTCGGCAACTCTGTCCAAATTGCCTGCTACGGACAACAATGCCTTTACAATAAGCATCACCACAAGTCCTACCACAACACAGAATGCCAACACAATCACTACCATAATGATGGCATTAGAAGTAATAATCCCCTTATAGGCAGCCTCCGTTTCATCCACTCGCAATGCCACCATGATCATACCTACAGCCTGCTCTCCATAATGCAAAGGAGCAAAATATGCCAGATAATCCACACCGCCAAGTCTTACGGAAGCATTAAATACCTCTTCTCCTGCCAGCACTTTATCAGTTATCCGATTCCCTACTTCCGTTCCCTGCACTGTCTCAGGGAGACTTGACGCCACAATATTGGTACCAATAAAAATAGCTGTATCCACTCCGGTACTCTGCTTATAATTCGCAAGTACACCATCCGCACCGGACAACTTCACATCCCCTATGTAAAACTGACCATTCTCATTCCTGTACTCCCCGGGAACCATGCCGATATTGCGTAACATCATATACTTCATGGTAACCAGCTCTTCCTCGGCCATCTTCAAAGCTGTTTTATTCCCCACACGGCTCAACCCAAATACGGCAAGCACCACTAATACAATCATTGGTACCAAGATCACTGCGGTAAGCTTCACTACCAGATTAAACCCCTTTTTCCCCCCTATGATTCCCCCTTGTGATATTCTACCGCCAGTTTGCTTCATGTTGTTTTCGTTCTTACCACTCATATTGCCCCCTCTTTCCCCAAATTTTATTTTGTTTCTCCAACGACATGCATAAAATATCCCTTTTCATTATAATACTTTTCCTCTTCATCTTCAACAAAAAAAATTCCCGCAGAGGGAATTTTTTTGTTACATTTTTTCTGTTACCGCAGACACTTTACTTCATCACATCAACGGGGCCACAATTCGCATAATTCTCCCCAGCATCCTGTCCGTCAGCTTCAACTTCTTATAATCTTCAATCTTCATCTCCATGCACTTATCCAGTGTATCTTGTATGTCCTGTTCCATCACAGCCACCTGCGAATTTTGATACATGACAAGTCCACATTCAAAATGATGATACAAACTGCGATAATCCAGATTAACCGTCCCCACCACCGCTTTTACATCATCTGATACAAAAACTTTGGCATGGACAAATCCCGGCACATATTCACAAATCCTGACCCCTGCCTCCAAAAGCTGATTATAATACGTCTTCGCCAGCACAAAAGCATATTTTTTATCCGGGATGTGGGGCATAATGATAATTACTTCCACTCCCCGCTTTGCCGCATAAGTCAGTGCCATAATCATCTGATAATCCAATATCAGATATGGTGTCATGATATGAACATAAGTGTGCGCCGTATTGATAATATCCAGATAAATCCTCTCCCCCACCCGTTCCGGTCCCAAAGGAGAGACACTGTATGGAATCAGATAGCCATCCCCGGGAACCGCGGCATCATCAGGCAACATATACTTTTCATAAGTTTCCGGTTGTTCCTCCGACTCATCCCACATTTCCAGAAACATATAGGTAAATCTCTCCACAGCCTCGCCCTTGATCATGGCGCCTGCATCCTTCCAGTGACCGAATCGTTCCTTCTCGTTGATATATTCATCTGCCAGATTAATACCGCCGGTAAACGCCACCTTGCCGTCTATCACCAAAATCTTGCGGTGATCTCGATTATTATAATGAGGTGAAAAAACAGGCTTAATGGGTGCGAACATTTTGCACCTGATTCCTTCCTTCTCCAACAGTTTTGGGAAATAATTGGGCAGATTCCACAACACATTGGTGCCGTCATACATAAACCGCACCTCCACTCCCTGCTTTGCCTTTTCCTCCAGGATATCAAGAATGGTCTCCAGCATCCGTCCCTCATGGACAATAAAAAATTCCATAAAGATATATTTTTCCGCCTTCTGCAGTTCCTCCACCATGTCCACAAACTGACTGTCACCCAAAGAATAATACTTCATACTGGTATTTTCATATACAGGACTGTTGTCGCACTGCTCCAAATAACGAGCCAACTGTCCCATATGAGGATTCTCCGCCCGCAGCCTGTCCCTGCTCTCTTTTCTGGGATGCACATATTCCCTGGTATTTTTTGACAAACGCTTCAGCTTCTCATACATTACTTTTGTGCCGGGCTGTGACACAATGGTTAGATAAAAAATCGATCCGAATACGGGAAAAAAAGCAATGGGCAGCATCCAGGAAAGTCTCATATCCGGATTTCCTCCGGCATTATACATATACAGAAGTACAATCACACTGACAGCCAAAAAAAGGGCATAGAACCAAAAACTGTAACTGCTCAACCAGGAATATCCCACCATCAGCAAAATCAGTTGTGCAAGAAAGCCCATCAGGATCATAATTGTCCTGCCATAGATTGCCGTTTTGATTCTTCCGAATTTTCTGCTTTCCTTCTCACTTGTACTCATAACATACCCCACCTTCCGGCCAAGCCTGTTCCTTTGGTCCTTCCCTGAATTCCGTCCATTTCCTTCTGTCATCATCCAAATATTCTCACTTCCAGACCTGTCGGCAGCACAAACAATTTATGAGAAACGTCTGCTGCGCAGATTTAGAAATTCTTCTCACACTTCTCCGGTTCCAGAAAATGATTCAGGTTGACAAGGCACCTGTATAGTATTTCCATCTCTTCGCTGCCTAAATCCTTTACAATGGCTTTGATCATTTTTTTATGGAAATCCCGATGGTGAAAAAAAGCCTTCCTCCCCTTGGGGGTAAGAATGACATGCACAACCCGCTTGTCCTCCCGGCTGCGCTCTCTTCTGATATACCCCTTCTTCTCCAGGCCATTCACATTCGTAGTCAAGGTACTGACGGTAACGGAGAGCCTGCGGGCGATCAACGACATGTTCCTGGGTTCTTCCACCCCAATCGCCTCTATAATATGCATATCATTGTTGGTAATATCGCTGAATTCCTCCGTAATAATTGCCTTTGCTTCCAAATCCATTACATGATTAAACAGATTTACCAACAATTCATTCAAGGACCGTTTTGTGCTCTTTGCCATTTCGTTACCGGTGTCCTCCCTCTTTCTCTATAATAATTTATCAAATATCCAAAAAAAGTCAAGCCCTCTTGATTACCATTCCAGCACACAAGCGCCGCAGGTAAGCCCTGCCCCGAACCCGGACAGCACGATTGTCTGCCCCTGGCTAATCTGTCCCCGCCGATTCAGCTCATCCAACAAAAGGGGGATTGCTGCGGAAGAAGTATTCCCAACTCGATCCAGGTTCATAGGAAAACGGGACATATCCACTCCAAGTCGTTTCGCAATCCCTTCAATAATACGTTTATTCGCCTGATGCAATACGAATAAATCCACAGCTTCCGGCATAAGATTTGCTTTTTTCAATGCTTCCTCAATGGTCAAGGGCACTTGCTTCACCGCAAAAGAAAATACCTCCCGTCCGTCCATTCTCACATAATTTTCCTGTACCGCCGGCTGAACATAAGGGTTGGCAAGCTGCCTGCTCCCACAGGAAAGTGCAGAACCCTTGCGTCCGTCCGAATGCTGCACAAACCCCAGTACTCCGCCTGTATCACATTTTTCCACCATAACAGCGCCGGCCCCATCTCCAAAAAGGATGCAGGTTCCCCTGTCATTCCAGTCAACAATCTTAGACAGCACCTCACTCCCTACGATCAGTGCATTTTCATAGATGCCTGCCTCAACATATGCCCATGCGGTATGCAGCGCGAACAAAAATCCTGCGCAGGCTGCATTTACATCAAAGGCAACCGCATTCACTGCTCCGATTTTCTCCTGTACCTGACAGGCCGTACAAGGCAGAGCATCCTCCGGAGAACAGGTCGCCACCAGCAAAAGCTCCACCTCCCCGGCCTTTCTCCCTGCCTGCTCCAGTGCCCGCATACAGGCATCTGCCGCCAGAGATGCCACTGTCTCCCCGGTGGAAACATACCTGCCGCCGATACCGGTGCGCTCCCTAATCCATTCATCCGAAGTCTCTACCAGCCCGGCAATTTCTTCATTTGTAACCTGTTTCTCCGGAAGTGCACTTCCGGTTCCAACTATCCTGATTGACATTTTATGTAAACCATCCTTATTTTTCGTTTCGCAGCCTGTCAGACAGCTACTCTCTTGTCCTTCATCCAAGGCGTTGATTCACTTTTTCGCCTGTTTGAAGGAAATAGCGGCATGACCTGCCAGGCTGTCCATTGTCCGCAATGCCAGACGCAATCGACGTCTGAAACATCAGTAACTACGGAAACGCCGATATCTCTGCTCCGCAATTTCTTCCCCGGTCATGCCCCGGTAACGCTTCAGAAAATCTTTCATCTGTTCCTTCAGATAGCCGCCGATGGCCTCTGCTGTTGTGCTGTCTGCACCGCCAAACTCCGGAATAATTTTCTCAATGACATGGAGCCGGTGCAAATCCTGGGCCGTAATGTGCATTACCTCGCTGGCCTCCTTTGCCCTGGAAGAATCCTTCCACAAAATAGAAGCAAAACCTTCCGGCGACAGAATGGAGTAAGTGGCATTTTCCAGCATCCACACTTCATTTCCCACCGCCGTAGCCAGCGCGCCGCCGCTTCCGCCTTCTCCGATGAAAATACACAGCACAGGAACTTTCAGGGCTGACATTTCCATCAGATTACGTGCAATGGCTTCCCCCTGTCCTCTTTCCTCCGCCTCAATTCCGCAAAAAGCGCCGGCTGTATTGATAAAACTCACAATGGGACGATGGAATTTCTCCGCCTGCTTCATCAAACGCAGTGCTTTGCGGTACCCCTCCGGCATAGGCATCCCATAATTTCTCTCCTGGCATTCCTTGATGTCCTTGCCCTTATGTTCCGCAATCACCGTCACCGGCTGACCGTCCAGGAAGCCGATACCGCCAATCATCGCCGGGTCATCCCGAAAACATCGATCTCCATGAGCCTCCACAAAATAATCAAAAATATGCTCCATATAATCATAGGCCGAAGCCCTCTCCACCCGTCTCACTGCCTTGACCTTTTCCCAGGCATCTTTGGGGCGTACCATCCATGCCTGTTCCTTAAGAATTTCGTTGAGTACAAAACGGAATTCCTTCCCAGGTGTGAAGTTCGCATACTCTCCGGCTCTGCACTGATGTGCCTTCACCAGGAAATATATGGTTTTCTTCAATATCTCACGTCTTACAATACCATCAATGATACCATGTTCCACCAAAAACTCTGCTGTCTGGAATCCTTCCGGCAACTCCTGGCCAATGGTCTGCTTAATCACCCTGGGGCCTGCAAACCCGATCAATGCTCCCGGCTCTGCCATAATCACATCCCCCAGCATAGCAAAGCTGGCCGTGACGCCCCCTGTGGTAGGGTCTGTCAGTATGGTACAATACAACAGACCTGCTTCCCCCAGTTTCTTAATCGCAGCGGAGGTTTTTGCCATCTGCATTAAGGAAATGATCCCTTCCTGCATCCTGGCTCCTCCGGAACAACAGAACAAGAACACTGGCAGCTTCTTCTCAATGGCCCGTTCAATGGCGGCTGTAATCTTCTCTCCCACCACATGCCCCATACTGGCCATCATAAACCTGGAATCACAGATGCCCAGAACAATATCCTCCCCGAACACCTTACACTGTCCTACGGATACTGCTTCATCCAATCCCGTTCGCTCCCTTGCTTCCGCCAGTTTCTCCTCATACCCCTCATAAGCCAAGGGATTGCGTACAGGCATTTCTGTAAACCATGGTTCAAATGTATGCGGGTCTGCCACCATACGGATACGATTATGCACTTTGACCCTGAAATAACCATTACACTCATAGCAGACATATTTTCTTTTTACTACCCTGTCTCTGTCCACCATTTTCCCGCACTTGGGGCAACGAATCAGATAAGCCTCCTTTTCCTGAGACTGTCCTTCCCCTGCTTCTGAGGTCTGTTCCTCATTAGAAGCAATTTCCCCTACATCCAATGTATTTTGGGCTTCTCTTTCCCTGGTGCCTATTTTGTTTGATAGTCTTTGAAAAAATGTAGCACGCTTTTCCTGTAAGCCCTTTTTGAATTGCTCACTCATTTTTCATGCCTCCTATTCCAGTTCCGCCGCAGCACATCTGATACCCCTTTCACTAGATAAAATTCCGGCC
>CAMWLE010000101.1 GCA_947175015.1 uncultured bacterium | reverse complement strand
CTTTCGCAGGCTAAGTGATCCTGCGGAAGCCTTTATATGAGCGGCCATTAGAAATACTCTATCATCCTGCGGATTCCCCCACCCTGCAAGCCCGTACATCCCATATCTCGTATGGCGTATACTCGGCTGCAGACATTTAATACAGTGGGTCTGTGAGTGGTCACCAGGCAAGTGCGGGGATATTCATCTGTCATGATATTCTTCAATACCTGGCGTTCGGTGGCTACATCCAGTGCGGAAGTGGCTTCGTCCAGAAGCAGGATAGGAGATTTGCGCAGCAATGCCCTGGCAATAGAAAGCCGCTGAGATTGTCCTTCGGACAGGCCGCCGCCTCTCTCTTTTATCTTACTGTGGATGCCTTCAGGAAGTTTGGAAACAAATTCCCAGGCGCAGGCCAGCTTCAGCGTCTCAATGATTTCCTCATCTGTGGCATCAGGCTTTACATTCCGCATATTTTCCGCAATGGTGCCGGAAAACATGGTATTACCCTGGGGGACATAGGAAAACAGCTTTCTGGTGGAGGGACTGAGGGGAATTGTTTCCCCATTGCAAATGCTCTCTTCACCGAAAATTGTATTCGCACTGTGAAGTACTGCTTCGCCTGCCTGATATCTGGCCAGGGCCAGGATAAGGCGAAGCATCGTAGTTTTCCCCTCTCCGGAGGGACCTACCAGTGCTACTACTTCATGAGGATGGGCTTCCAGGGAAGCATTCTTGAAAACCTGGGTTCCGTTTTGATAAGCATATGCTACATTTCGTACATACAGACCGATGCCTTCCATCCGATGGGCCTGGAAGAAAGCCATTGCTGCATCGTCCTGACTGTAATCTTCTCTGGGCATTTCCACAATATCCATAAGCCGTCCGGCGGAAGTGGTCAGGCTGATGACTGACGGTACCAGAGAAGTCAGGTTGTGCAAGGTTCCTGTCAATGTGCCGGAAAGTCCAAGAAACATAGTCATGGTGCCATAGCTGATGGCGCCGCTCCACACACGGTAGATGCCCCAGCCGTAAGAGGCATAGGATACAATGAGCGCAACTGTGGATAACAGAAGAGAAGTACCCATGGACATTTTCTGGAAATCCAGTTTCATATCTATGTATTCTTTTTGCAGTTGTTTTAATCTTGCTATGTACAGGTGAATCAGGTCGAAAGCTTTGATTGTCTGGATATTGGAGAAGGCTTCCTGATTAAAACCTGACATTTTAGCTCCCATTGCTGCGCTTCTTTTGTTGTTATTGACCATGCGGTTCATAAGTGTGCGGGAAAGCAGCAGGCTTACCGGCATTCCAAGGAAGGCAAAAACGGCGAAAGAGGCATCGTGATACACCACCATTACAAAAGCGCTGACAAAACGGAAGATGTATATTAAGGTGTTGGGGATAAAGTTTAATACACCGGAAGAAATTCTGGAGGCGTCGGAACTCCAACGTGTCAACAGATCGCCGGTATGGTAGTTGGTCAGGGATTCCCAGTCGGTCACAAGAATTTTGGAGAAGATATCTGTCTTGATTTCCGCATCCACCTTCATACTCAGATAACTGGAAGCATAATCAGAAATCTGGCTGAGAAAGGAGGTTCCTACATTCAGACCGATCATCATGGCAAAGGTGGCGATGACCTGGCCGGTTTCATGTCCGGTGATAATATCCACCAGATTCCTGGAAACCAGGCTGGTGAGCAATGCGACAATGGTGCTTACCATTCCAAGAAGAGTATAGAAAAGCATAATGAGCCAATAGTGTCTGGCGTACTGGTAGATCCAAAGGGTCTGCTTCCACATTTCCTGAAGGCGCCCGGCTCGGATGCGTCCGAGAATAAATTCTATTTTTTTCCTCATTGATATGTCCCTGCCACGAAAAGTTATCTGTAATGTGTTGTAAGGATATTTTAACATATCAACTGGTTTGTTTCAATAACCGGTAATCTGGCGCATAAGAATTTTTAAGCCTTGGCGGGACAAAATTCCTGATACAATCGCTTTCTGGCATCCTTATCTTTCAAGGCAAGTTTTACGTCTTCTTCTCTTCCCAATTCGTAAAGTTGTGTGAGAAGAGATGTCAGTCTGTCCTCGCCTCGTGCTTCGCCTTTTGCTTCCAACATATCAATATATTCGCACATCATTACTTCTCTGCCTCCTTCCTGCATTTTCAATAATTTGTCTATCTTGTTCGTGAACCTGCTGTCGCCGGTAAGTGTTTCCATCATTTTACATAGTGCCTCAATATGGACTATTTTTTGCTTTGTTCGGCTTTCAAAATTTCCTTCATTCAAAAAATCTGCCACAAATCCTATATCACTGGTAAACTTTAGCCTGACTTCTTTGGGAAGGTTCCTCATATGGCAGATTTCCAGTTTCATGTCATCTACCAGTTTCAGCGATTTCTGTGCCGCCCCATCCAACCTTAATAATTCATGCAGGCTCAGGGGGATGCGGCTGCATTTCCTCTGCCTTTAGTATTTGTTCTCCGCCGTATATAAGCACATTCCCACAATCTGCAAATACATCCGCATAGGAGAACAGGATTTTTTCCATAATGTCCTTTTCTGCCATAGAATACCTCCCTTTTTTAGTTGTGTGAGAGTTCATTCGGAAATCCCACTTTGTTTTATTGAAATAAAAGCAAGAATTTTCGAGGTATCTATTTTAGAATACCTTTGTAAAAGAAGATGGAAATATTTCATTCCACTTAGACTGCAATGACCATTTGCATTGTGAAGAAAATTTGCTTTAGCGATACTATACCATATCTTAATCTGTTTTGCAATCTGAAATTATTACTTTTTTTACGACTGTTTTGCAATGGATTTACATAGATTATGACAATGAAAAGACATATTTGAAATGTGGTCACAGATTGCTTCAGAATAAATGAAACAACAAAAAGCGACATTGGATGTGACAATGCCGCTTTGGAAGAGCGTTTGATAAGGTAATTTTTTATGTAGCTGTACAAATGAACTTAGTTTCCATCACCGCCATTGCCTTGTACATTCACTGTTTTAGTGCAGGAGATGGTAGAACCCGTACAGGTAATAGCCTTTGTAGTTGCTTCGTCGTCTGCTTTGACCCATACTTTATAAGTTACATCATCACCAGACAAGTATGCATTTGCATGCGATTCACGTTCAACTGTTACTGTGTTGCCGCTGAAAGAAGAGGGAAACTCAGAATAAGCATCCGTAAGTGGGTGGCTAAATGCTAAGGTGACAGTACTTTTGGTGGAAATATGTTGAACTGTATTTGGATGTACACAATGGACTTCAAATACATGATGGGAACCGTTCCAGTCCTGTACTGAATAAGCATCAACTGTCCAGCAGTCGGCTGCTTCATCCCCACTTGCCGCATACACACCTTCGCTTATATCCTCGTTTATCTTCACAACCGGTTTTTCGTAATCTTTCATTGTAATACCTCCTTTTTTATGTGATACAAACCGGATTCTCATTGTTACTATTAGAATAGCACAATTTACCAAGTACGTAAAGGATAAACTGGATGAATTTTAGTGATTTTATGTAAAAATGTTTATAGAAGGCATGGTATTGGATACAAATTGAACAGTGTAAACAGTTCAGCAGTTTAACATATTCGAGGTGTCCAAATAGGTATCAATGGATTTTCTGGCAGTTTCCATTGCGGAATCGTTTACGGTACAGTGCAGCCTTGCTACATAGATACGGCTTGTCAGGTCTGACGCAAAGCGCAGGCAGCAGTCAACCTGTTCCGGTGTCCAAAGGGGGGAGATGAATCTCTGCAGCACCAACAATTGCCTGGCATCCGGGGATAATATTTCCATAAAATCTTGTTTGTCCTGTTTTAAAAGGATAATACCTCCAAGCGGATGTGTGTCACAGTCGAAAATCCCGGAGGTACCGCACCAGGGCAGACCATGTACGACAGGTTCTCCATGCTCCAGGGCCAGCAGATTCAGGTCGCCGTTGAGCAGCGGCACATGGAGCAGCTTATGCCACAAGCCGGTATGGGTGGACTTGCCGGTGCCGGAGCTTCCGGAGAAGAGCCATGCCTTGCCGCGGTAGAGTAAGGAAGCCGAATGCAGTACTGTCATATGATGTTTTTCTGCCAGATACAGGAAAACAAATCGGATGGCATGGAAGAGTTCTTCTCTAAACGTTTCTGTCCAGGGTGGTATGCAGTACATGTCTACATAAGAGGCATCCTTGGAGAGCCGGGCTTCCCTGATTTGTTCCATGGATGGAAAAAGGAGCAGGTAACAGCCGTCTGCATCATAGATCGTCAAATCTCGGCTGCGCAGAAGAGGCTTTCCGGCGGGACACCGTGAGGAAAAGGATTTCGAGAAGGTATGTTCGGCGCTGTTGTGACCAAGCATTTCTTCAGCAGACAAGGAGGGAAGAAGCGTATGAATGGTGATTGTCTGATGGACGGTTTCGGCAGCACTTTTGAAAGCATTGAAATCGTCAGGGATAGCTTCCTGAGGGCCGACAATCTTCACATGCAGTCCGCCTATGCGCAGAAGAAAGCAAGGGGCATCCGGGGGAGCTGATGGGGAGTAAAACGGGGGTTCCGGAAGTTTCGCTGAAATGCTCTCGGGCGCCATTGGGGAATCCTGTATGTGGTTTTCCAACATTCCGTAAAATTGCAGGGTGTGCAGGAATTGGGTAAGATCTTTTTCCAGAAACGGTAGTTCTTCCGGGGCAGCAGCATAATGAGAAGCGAAAAGTGTAAGTAATTCCGCCAAAGTATGTTCTTCCCCAAGTTGCTGCCAAAGCCAGGCACTTGTGCTATTGAGCTGCATACTGTGCCTATGGTCGGCAATCAGTTGTCCATAGGGAATCAGATAAGGGACACCGGCAAGTTCCCGCAATAGATAGTTAGATGTATGCCGCATTTGTATTTCACCTTTCAGTTACAGTTCAGCGCAGGCTGAATTGCATCAATTGCATTAAATTGTTTATTTCCTGAAATTTATTATAGCAGTATTTGCCGAAAAATGCTACAATAGATTATAGGAAGAAGGAAGGGCATTTACATCATAATAGGATGATGGATGATGGATGATGGATGATGGATGATGGATGATGGATAATGGATAATGGATGATGGATGATGGATAATGGATAATGGATAATGGATGATGACTGATGGAGCATGGAGCATGGAGCATGGATCATGGATTGCAGATTACAGATAGCTGATAGAAATGGAATAGAAATGCGCAAGATTTTAGATTGATTTGTGAGGCATTTTATAGTATATTGAATGTAGGAAAATGCTATGGCATAATATGACAGAAAATGCTGTCATATCTATGCGTGTGACTGTGATGGAAGTAATTTCCTATGTTCAGTCTATGTGTTCTTCACATGCCCCTGTCAATGCGGATTGAAAGGGTATGATGTATGATGGGGAGAAAATCCGTTTTAAATGAGAGGACACAGGAAATGGAAGAGCGCTTTGAGGGAAGTAATCCTCCCAGGAATGCTTCTAATGGTTTGCCCAGGGATTCTTCCATAGAAGAATTGCTTGCGGAAGGAAACATAATACAGATCAGGCCCCAGGGATATAGCATGTATCCATTGTTTGTTCCGGGAAGGGACGAAGCTTTGATAGCGCCCGTACAGGTAAATGCGTTAAAAAGAGGGGATGTGGTGTTATATCGCAGGGAGAATAGCATTCTGGTTCTTCATCGTATTTGGAAACGCAGTGGGAAGCAGTTTTATTTGGTGGGAGATAACCAGAGAGAGATTGAAGGTCCCCTGAGGCCGGAGCAGATGAAGGGCATTTTGATCGGGATAATAAGAAAAGGAAAGAAATTTTCTGTAAAGCACCCGATTTATTGTATTCTTTCCGGTATCTGGTTGAGGTTCAGGCCATTTCGGCCGGCTGTTTCTCATGCGGTGGCAGCCGGGAAGAGATTGTTGCGTAAAATTTAGTTTGGCCGATAAACGGCAGAATGTGTGATGATTTGAAAGTTTTTAAGATTATTTTCTATTCAATTGCAGGGTTGATTATGGCGGGATGTGCGGGCGTGTTGGTGCTTGCGTTCCAGCCGTCGCTGACGGAACAAATCGCGGATAAGTTAAATGGTTCCGGGACGAAGATGGAGGGCGGACTCTATACGGATGTTCAGCCAGGGATAAATATAAACTGGGTGAATGGCGGAGACAGGGTAAACTACGAGATTCCCGGCAGCCGGCCCGGCAGGACACCGGAATCTGTCAGCGGCAGGACAGGTTATGAAGCTGTTAAGGAAGAGGCGGAACAGGTATTTCCGGAAGAGTCAGATAGTACGGCAGGAGCCGCTCCTGTGGGAAATACAGGGGCAGGGCTTACTTTTGATGAGGAATTTTATCCCTATTATGCCATGCTGAATAGTGATATGCAGCAGTTATATTGTCAAATCTATGCCAATGGACAGGGTTTGATACAGACCTTCGCGCCGGTGGTTCCTGTGACAATAGGGCAGATTAAGAATGTGTATGAGGCAGTCTATAACGATCATCCGGAAATGTTCTGGCTGGATGGAGGATATTCTTGTAAATATCTGCAGGACGGAAGTTGTGTGGAGATTACTTTGAAGTTTAATAGTACAGCATCAAATCTGGAGGCGGCAAAACAGGATTTCCAGTTGTATGCTTCGCGGATTCTGTCAGGAGCGGCTGCATTGGGTACCAATGCGGAAAAGGAGCAATATGCCCATGATGGCCTGATGTTGGCAACGGACTATGATGTAAACGCCCCCATGAATCAGAGCGCTTACAGTGCGTTGGTGCAGGGAAGGAGTGTCTGTGCAGGTTATGCCAGGGCGTATCAGTATCTTCTGCAGCAACTTGGGATTCCCTGCTATTATTGTACCGGTTATGCAGGAGAGGATCATGCGTGGAATATTGTGAAACTGGATGGAGTTTATTATAATGTGGATGTCACTTGGGATGACACAGATCCATCCACATATGACTATTATAACAAGTCGGACAGTGCGTTGGCGTCAACGCATATGCGAACCGGGTTGTCCGTATATTTGCCGGCATGTGTGTCAGGATTCAGCAGCAATACGGATGAAAATGCAGCAGGTACTTCGGATATAGCAGAATTTATCAATCCCAATCCCTCAGAGCCTTTGCGCTGGGAGGGGAATCCAAATTCAAATATTGATACAGGACTGACGGCAGAAGAAAAAAAACAGCAGAATCTTGAAATTGCCGGTATTACTGAAGATGAAGTCCGTGAGACAATGGATGAATATTATAAGGATTGTCTAAAGCAGCTCATAGAAGTGGGCAAGGGGGATAAGCAATTTGCCAATGTCATTCCGGAGTCTTTGTGGAGTACTGTGGAGCAGGTTTACACCGATGGTACTTATTGGAAGAACTATGTGGAGGAAGCATTGAAGGAGCTTGAAGCGGAGAATTATGTGATCAGACTCCAGGTGATGCGTCTGGGCGGCGGGTATTACCGTGTATATCATAATGTGTATACCTATTAGATTCGGTTGAAAGCAGTGTTATGCTGTGAGAGAAAAAATTATCATTATGATACGGAAGCTGTAAAAGTCGGGAATGAGCTGGTTATAAATTGCTGAAAAAGGAAGGTATTATGGCGAAATGGAACAGCAAAACTTATGATGCAATTGGTATTGCATGTCTAATGGTTGTATTGATTTTAGAGCTGCTGCCGTTGGGGGCGGTCATGATTGTGGCGGCTGGTCCAGGAGAACACATAAAACGGACATTTTCCTATTTTGATTTGACTCTGGCGGGAAATGCAGATTTTGCTCCCATAATTACTGGTATTTTTACAGTTGCAGCTATTCTGCTCAGCATTATCACTTTGTTCAGATCTGAGCAGGCAGAGATATGTAAGATGGCGGCAGTGGTATGCAAAGTCATTGCGGTTATCTCTTCCCTGGCGCCGCTGCTTTTCTTTGGACATAGGTGGATGACATTAACGAGTTATGCGATATCAGTTATGTTAGCGGTGTCTGTTTATTTTCAGGCTGCTGCGAATGACAAGAGATGATACAAAACAAGAGATGATACAAAAAAGCGATGCTGATTGACAGTATCGCTTTTTTGTGTTCGGCAAAAGTTTGCGGGCAGAAACAGAAAGAAAAAATATTTATAAGGAATATCCCTGCCTTTTTTTCATATATTTGAGAAAGGAGGACAGGTTAATGGAGCGATCAATCTTACAGCTTTTTCCGTCAAAGTACAGGGACTTCTGGCGGCAGACTGCCCGGGAACAGGAACATATTCAGGAAATCAGGCTGCGTGTGGGCAGACCTGTGGTGTTACATAGTGACGGCAGGGAAATATTTCTTACCGAGGGTGGAGAATTTACGGAATCCGGCCTATATGCCCATTGTGTGGGAGAAAGAGAGCTGGAGGAAACATTGGAACATATTTGTCACTATTCCCCTTATGCTTTTGAGGAAGAGTTAAGGCGTGGGTTTATTACTGTGGCCGGGGGACATCGGGTGGGAGTGGCAGGACAAGCAGTGTTGGAAGCGGATGGGGCGCTCAGGACTTTAAAAAATATATCCTATCAGAATATCAGAGTTG
>CAMWLE010000100.1 GCA_947175015.1 uncultured bacterium | reverse complement strand
GTTGGAGAGAATTGTGACCCCTGAGAGACAGTTGATCTTCCGTGTTCCGTGGGTGGATGACAAGGGACAGGTGCAGGTGAACAATGGTTTCCGTGTGCAGTTTAATTCTGCAATCGGGCCTTATAAGGGCGGCCTGAGATTGCATCCAAGCGTAAACCTTGGTATTATCAAATTTTTGGGTTTTGAACAGATTTTTAAGAACTCTTTGACCGGTCTTCCTATTGGCGGCGGTAAAGGTGGTTCTGACTTTGATCCCAAGGGAAAATCAGACAGGGAAGTCATGGCATTTTGTCAGAGTTTTATCAATGAATTGCATAAATATATCGGGGCGGACACGGATGTTCCGGCAGGTGATATTGGAACCGGTGCAAGAGAAATCGGTTATATGTATGGCCAGTACAAGAGACTGACAGGTTTGTATGAGGGTGTTCTTACAGGCAAGGGACTTTCTTACGGCGGTTCCCTGGCAAGAACGGAGGCAACCGGTTATGGTTTGCTGTACCTGACAGAGGAAATGTTAAGTTGTAATGGCAGGGATATCAAGAATAAGATTGTGGCTGTATCCGGTGCAGGCAATGTGGCAATCTATGCAATCCAAAAGGCGCAGCAGTTGGGTGCGAAACCGGTGACTTGTTCTGATTCCACCGGATGGATTTATGATCCCAATGGAATTGATGTGGCATTGTTAAAAGAGGTGAAGGAAGTAAAGCGTGCGAGACTGACAGAGTATGCGGCTGCAAGACCCAGTGCGCAATATCATGAGGGCAAGGGTGTATGGACTGTGAAGTGTGATATTGCACTCCCCTGCGCTACCCAGAACGAGCTGAATCTGGAGGATGCGAAGACTCTGGTTGCCAATGGCTGTTTTGCGGTGGCAGAGGGTGCTAATATGCCTACGACCATGGAAGCTACAGAGTATTTGCAGCAAAATCACGTATTGTTCTGTCCCGGAAAGGCTTCCAATGCGGGTGGTGTTGCAACTTCCGCGCTGGAGATGAGCCAGAACAGTGAGCGTTTGAGCTGGACTTTCCAGGAGGTTGATTCCAAGTTAAAGGGAATTATGGTTAATATTTTCCATAATCTCGATGATGCTGCTAAGAAATATGGCATGCAGGGGAACTATGTGGCAGGCGCTAATATTGCCGGCTTCCTCAAAGTTGCTGAGGCTATGACAGCACAGGGAATTGTATAATGTAGCAATCAAAACATAATAAAATGATAAAAATCCCACAAGCAGTTGGAGTAGCTTGTGGGATTTTTGATACAATTTTAACAGTTATTTTTACTGATTGTATCTTGAATATATGCAAAAAAGTGGTAAAATGGTACTAGAATGTCTTGTATTAACTATTATTATGTTATATTTGATACCATTTTCATTTGCTGCATTTGATTTTTGGACACATATAATTGTGTTCTTTAGACACAATGCGATTATTGACTTTGTGGGATTGCTTGAACGGTTATTTTATTTTCTGTGGGGGAGAAAAATATATGGCAAAGCTTAGGAGACACATATCGTTCCTATATTTATTACATATTTTTAGTCTGCTATTTTGTTTTGTCAGAGTTGGATTTGTGTGTCGGGCTGCGGAAACAGAATATTCGCAGGATCGAGTGTTGTTCATCAGTTCTTATTCCTATGCATGGGACACTGTTCAGATTCAGATTGAAGGTATCATTGACGGCTTGGGTAACAGCATTGCTCTGGATTATGAATTTATGGATACCAAACGTGTGGATGATGCGGAGTCTTTAAGATTATTTCATGACGGATTGGCCTATCGCCTCTCTAAAGTTGATCCCTATGATGTGGTGATTCTTGGAGATGATGCTGCACTGCAGTTTGCCTTGGATTACCGGGAGGAATTGTTTGATGGGATTCCGTTGGTGTTTGAAGGCGTTAACAGTGTGGAACTGGCAGAGAGGGCAGTTGCAGAGCCCTTGGTGACAGGAGTCATGGAAACGCTGTCGGTGGCGAAAAACATTGAATTAGGTCTGCGGATTAATCCTTCTGCCAGAAAGGTAGTGGCGATTGTGGATGATACGCTTACAGGGGAAGCGGTAAGACAGAATCTTCGTCAATTCATGGAAAACTATGCGGGGTTGGAGCTTTTGGAGATTAATTCCTCTCAGCTTACCTCATCTCGTTTGAAATTGGCTTTGAAAGGTGTAAGTCATGATAGTATTTTAATCTATATCACTATGACGGAGGATGCGGATGGTAAGAGATATACAAGCTTGGAAGCAATAAAACTGATTGCCGACTATGCCAGTGTACCTGCACTGCGTATGGTGGAGGGCGGTATTGGAGACGGTCTTCTGGGAGGCAATATCGTCTCCATGTATCAATCAGGGGAACTTGCGGCACAGCTTGCGCGTCAGATTATTTTGGGCAGGGGCGAGGATATGATGGGGAAAATTTTGGACAGCCCTACCATGTATTGTGTTGATGCAAATATGATGGAAAAGTTTAACATCCGATTGTCAGTGCTGCCGGAAGAAACCGTAATTGTCAATGAAAAGGAATCTTTTTTTGAAAAAAACAGAGCGGTGCTGGTTCCGGGGGTTGTATTGGTGGGGGCTTTGATTGTGATTATCGGGTGGGTGACTTTTGATAATTGCAGACGCAGAAAGCTCATGGAACAGCTGCAGGCGACGGGGAAAATTCTGGAGTCTGCTTCGCAGCATGATTTCCTGACAGGGATTCCAAATCGTAGTAAATTTATGTCTGACTTGAAGGAGCAGATTGACGCGAAAAAGCCATGTACCATTATGATGATAGATATTGATGATTTTAAGGGGATTAATGATACTTTGGGACATACGGCGGGAGATGAAGCGCTTCAGCAGGTTGCCGGTCGATTAAAGGAAATGGGCACTGATCTTTTGACACCTTATCGTTTTGCCGGAGATGAATTTATTATTATTTTGAAAAGCAACAATAGTAAGATTGTGGAAAAAACAGCGTATCAATGTCGGCAGATTTTTACGAAGCCTTTTCAACTGGCAGGAGGCGAGAAGAAAGTGTGCGGAAGTATCGGTATTGCTTCTTATCCCAAGGATACAGAGGATATGGAACAGTTGGTGGTGTATGCGGATGATGCTATGTACCATGTGAAGAAGAGCGGGAAGAATGATTTTGCATTCTACCAGCCCATGAGCCAGGATAGATAATAGAGCGGTGGCAGAATGTTTATGAAAGGATAAAAGGCTGTAGCTTGTGGGCTATGGCTTTTTTCATATTTTTAGTGAGTTGATTGCATTCTGAGGGAAAAGTTGTTATAATCATAAAAGGTTTGAATCAACGGGGTGCGGAATGGGAGATGAATAATGGCAGGCAAGAAGTATTACGCAGTAAAAAAGGGAAAATCAACAGGTATTTTTAAATCGTGGGAGGAATGCAAGGCTTCTGTGGATGGTTATTCCGGTGCAGAATATAAGGGATTTGCACTGTTGGAAGAGGCAGAAGCTTATTTGGAAGGTGCACAAAAGCCTGCGCCGGATAAAGATTCGGCGTCGCAAAAGGCCGAAGAGCAAAAGTATCATGTCAGGGGAACGGATATAAAAGAGATCAGGGGAGTGCTTCCAAAGCCCGGAACATTATTGGCATATGTGGATGGCAGTTATGATGATTCATTAAAAAAATATGCTTTCGGCTGCGTGTTTATCACATCGGACGGAAAAGTTGAAACGGAATATGGCAATGGGGATAATGAGCAGTCTCTACGGCATCGGAATGTAACAGGTGAAATGTTGGGAGCTATGTATGCTGTGAAGGTAGCAATGCTGAGTGGTTTTACCAGAGTGGAGATTTGTTATGACTATCAGGGAATTGAAAAGTGGGTTACGGGCGAGTGGCATTCCAAGACAGAACTGACCCGTAAATATGCCCTTGCCATGCGGGAATGGGGGAAGGATATTGAGATTTGTTTTATTAAGGTTGCAGCGCATACCAATGTGTATTATAATGAATTGGCAGATAAAATGGCTAAGACCGGCTTGCGGGAAGGGAATGGAATTCCGAAAGTACGTAAGCTGGAAAATGCGAAGTGTGAAGGAAATGAAGATTTTCTAAGGCCGGAAAGTACCCGGCCTTAGAAGATTTAAGTCATTTCAGAAAGAACGCAAGCGAACTTGTAAGCTTTGGGCAGCGTTCTTCCGGACCTTGCACCAGTTCATGAATTGTATGTGCCGCTTGCAGAGGCACTGCGCTGTTGGCGGCAGGTCTGGAAGTGTGGCATCACGGAGGATTGCTATGGAACAGATCAGGTTAAATAAATATCTTGCACATTGCGGTATCTGCTCCAGGCGAGATGCGGATAAGCTGATAGCACAGGGGAAGGTACTGGTAAATGGTCAGGTACCGGAACCGGGGCGGTGTGTAAACGAGGAAGACGAAGTGGTTGTGTCCGGTCAGAGGGTTCGTAAAATGGACAGGACAGTGGTGCTGGCGTTTTATAAGCCTGTGGGCGTGACTTGTACGGAAAAGGATGCACATGCGGAGAAAATCATATCCGATTTGGTAAAATATCCCGTCAGACTTACTTATGCAGGGCGTCTGGACAAGGACGCGGAAGGGCTGTTATTGCTTACCAATGACGGCAATTTAATTCAGGCAATGATGAGAGGGGCGAATTGTCATGAAAAGGAATATCTGGTGAGGGTAAACAGGGAGGTGACATCGGACTTCCTTGTGAAAATGTCTCAGGGAATCTACTTGGAAGAGTTGGATGTTACCACCAGAGAATGTAAAGTTGAAAAAGTGAATCAATATACGCTCCGACTGATTCTGACACAGGGATTTAACCGGCAGATCAAACGGATGTGTGCAGCTTGTGGTTATCGTGTGCGAAGTTTGAAGCGGGTTAGAGTAATGCACATTACACTGGGCAATATGAAGCCGGGACAATATTATGAGCTTAACGAAGAGGATGTGGCGCGATTATACAGGGATTGTGGTGTGGAGAGATTCTAAGCGTTTTGGCACTTTGGTTTCATACAAAGTTGAATCACTGCAAAGCTGCGCCAAGGGGATGAGCATTGGTATACAATTTTTGGATACGGAAAATATAGCAGATATCATAAAAACGATGGAGGTGTGTGGGAGGATATGCAGTCTGAAAAAGCAAAACGAATGAAATATTTGGTAGAAACCCTGAATGAGGCATCAAAGGCTTATTATGCCCAGGACAGAGAGATCATGAGCAATCGGGAATATGACAGTCTTTACGAAGAGCTTCAGACATTGGAGCAGGAGACGGGAGTTGTATTGGCTAACAGCCCTACTGTGACGGTGGGATATGAGGCTGTGGAGGAATTGCCGAAGGAGCGTCATGAGAGTCCTATGCTGTCGCTTGATAAGACCAAGGATAGAGAAGCGCTCAGGGATTGGCTGCAGGGCCATGAAGCTATTTTGAGCTGGAAGCTGGACGGATTGACTATTGTTCTCACCTATCAGGAGGGAAAGCTTGCGAAGGCTGTGACCAGAGGAAATGGCGAAATAGGGGAAGTGATTACCAATAACGCCAGAACGTTCATAAATCTGCCGTTGAATATTCCATTTACAGGTGAATTGATTTTGCGGGGCGAGGCGGTAATCAGCTATTCTGATTTTGAGAAGATCAATCAGGAAATAGAGGACGTAGAAGCAAGGTATAAAAATCCCAGGAATCTCTGCAGCGGTTCTGTGCGCCAGCTAAATAATGAGATTACTGCCAAGAGAAATGTCAGATTTTACGCATTTACTTTGGTCAGTGCGGAAGGGGAAGATTTTAACAATTCCAGAGAGGCACAGTTTCATTTTCTGGGAGAGCAGGGATTTGATGTGGTGGAGCACTATCTGGTAACGGAGGAAAATATCCTGGATACCATTTCGCTTTTTGAAAAGAAGATAGAGGATTATGATATCCCTTCTGACGGTCTGGTATTGACATATGAAAATATTGCATATGGACAGTCCCTGGGTCGAACAGCAAAATTTCCAAGACATTCCATTGCTTTTAAGTGGGCGGATGAACGGAGGGAAACTACATTAAAGGAGATTGAGTGGAGTGCCAGCCGAACAGGACTGATTAATCCTGTGGCAATTTTTGAGCCGGTGGAGTTGGAAGGAACTACGGTGAGCAGGGCTTCCGTACACAATATCAGTATTCTGCGGGGGCTAAAGTTGGGGATAGGGGATCGTATTACCGTGTATAAGGCCAATATGATCATCCCGCAGATCGCGGAGAATCTGACAGGCAGTGACACTGTGGAAATACCGGAAGTATGTCCTGTATGCGGCGGCAGGACGGAAGTGCGGCAGGTGAATGAAGTACAGTCGCTTTATTGTACCAATGAGAAATGCGCTGCGAAGCAGATCAAAGCCTTTACGCTTTTTGTCAGCCGGGATGCCATGAATATTGATGGTCTGTCGGAGGCTACACTGGAGAAATTCGTGGAGATGGGACTGATTCATGAATTTGCGGATTTATTTCACCTAGAACAGCATCGTGAACGGATTGTGAAGATGGAAGGGTTTGGAGAAAGGTCCTATCAAAAGCTGATTGATAGTGTGAATCGGGCCAGAAATACTACTTTGCCCAGGGTGATTTATGGATTGGGGATTGCCAACATTGGAGCGGCAAATGCCAAAATGCTTTGTAAGTTCTTTGAATATGATATCAAACGAATGCAGGAGACGGATGTGGAGACGTTAAGCGCCATCGAGGGAGTGGGAGAGGTGATTGCATCAGCTTTTGTAAATTATATGCAGGATGCGGAGAATCTTCAGAAAATAGAGGCGTTGATGGCGGAATTGCAGATAGAGGTTCCCAAAGTGGAGGAAGGCAGTCAGACCATGGCGGGTATGAATTTTGTCATTACCGGAGGGTTGGAGTTTTTTGCCAACAGGAATGACTTAAAGGATGCGATTGAGCAGAAGGGCGGAAAAGTGACAGGAAGTGTCACCAGTAAGACCACCTGTTTGATCAATAATGATGTGACTTCTACTTCTTCCAAAAATAAAAAAGCAAGGGATTTAGGGGTGCCTGTTCTGTCTGAGAAGGATTTTCTGGCGCAATATGGGATAGAGGCCGCAATAAAGTCATAGAATGTAAATTCCAATGCACAATGAAGTATGCAACATGGTCTAAAAGGATTAGGTGGAGCAAGATTCATGTCTGTAGATTGCATTGGGGTAATTCAGCTAAGAAAGTCATCTCAGTTGAAAGATGTGAAGGACGCATGTGCTGACAGGGCATATAGCACTGATAGCACATAGTGTTCCGAAACAGATTGCGGCACCGGAAACAGGAGGAGAAAAATGCCAATAAGGACACAGAGTGATTTACCTGCAAAAGAAATATTAGAAAACGAGAATATATTTGTTATGGATGAATTTCGAGCTATGCATCAGGATATACGGACTTTACAAGTATTGATTTTGAACAATATGCCGATTAAACAGGATACGGAGCTTCAGCTGCTGCGGGCCTTGTCCAATACGCCCCTGCAGGTGGATGTAACTTTTATGAATGTGAAAAGTCATGTGTCCGTGAATACGTCTGCCAGTCATTTGAATAAATTTTACACCACCCTGGATGAAATTTATGACAAAAAATTTGACGGGATGATTGTGACAGGGGCACCAGTGGAAGATATTTCCTTTGAAGAGGTAGATTACTGGAAGGAAATCTGCGAGATTTTTGATTGGGCTGAAACGCATGTTACATCAACATTACATATATGTTGGGCGGCGCAGGCAGGATATTATCATTATTATGGTATTAATAAGAAGCAGCTTCCCCAAAAGCTGTTTGGCATATATGAGCACAAGGTGAAGAACCGAAAAATTCCATTGGTACGAGGATTTGATGATATTTTTCTGGCCCCTCACAGTCGTCACACGGAGACGCCTACAGAAGCGATTCATGTCTGCAAAGAGTTGACGGTGTTGGCAGAATCACCTGTGGCCGGGGTGTATTTGGCGATTGCGGAAGAGGGGAAGAAGATTTTCGTTGCTGGACATCCGGAGTATGATAGATATACCTTGAGTAATGAGTATCACAGAGATTTGAAGAAAGGACTGCCCATTCAGATTCCTTATAATTATTATCCGAATGACAACCCGGAGGAAAAACCGTTACTCCAATGGAGATCTCACAGTAATAATTTGTATAGCAACTGGCTCAATTATTACGTGTACCAAATGACGCCCTATGAGCTGTGAGAAATACGGCAAAAAGGGCTGGAGATGCAGTAAAATCAAGGGTTCCACGGATTTGGGGATAGAATGAGTTTTCTCGTAATTTCCCATAGTTTCTCACAGTTTTATGGCAAAATGGTGTAAAATTGGTGTACTTTCATCCTCAAGTGGCGTATAAGTGGCGTACTTTTTTGGGGGATGGCGTACATATTTGACAGTTTCTAACCCTGTTGCTTGTGGTGAGGTTAGAAGTGGTCAAATCCATGTTTATTTCCTTTATTACATAGAGAGGCAATTCTATCTGAATCTGACATATAGAATTCACATTTTAGTGCATATGTTTGATAAAATGGAAATTTCAGGGTATAGGCAAGAAGATTTTACATATTTGAAAAAATTAGTCTCAATATGATGAAAAAGACTGTTGAACTTCAATTAGGCTTTTGGAAATTCTCTCAAAAGCCTGCTATATTTTAGCCAGGATCGGATCAAGAAGCCGTCGTACTTCTAAAGTGCATTCTGCATAG
>CAMWLE010000099.1 GCA_947175015.1 uncultured bacterium | reverse complement strand
TTGTAACCTTCTGGGTTATTCTCTCCGGTATCGGCGGGTATGTATGGCAGAATTCGGATCATGATGTCCGCAATGAGATTTTCAATGTGATGGTAGAAAATCCCTGGCCTGTGTACTCCAATACGCCGGAACACACACCTTTGGTCTACTATATCGGCTTCTGGCTTCCTTCCGCTGCTGTCGGAAAGCTTTTCGGCATGCGGGCGGGATGTTTCTTTCAGGTATTATGGACCGTAACAGGTATACTGCTTTGTTACGCCTTGATTTGTTTGAAAAGGAAGAAAGTTTCGCTATGGCCGCTTCTAATCTTCATCTGCTTCAGTGGACTTGATGTGATTGGTACCATGCTGTTACAGACAGATACCCTTGATTTATTCGGCGCTGCTCATTTGGAATGGTGGGCCTCCCAGTTCCAGTTTTCTTCCATGACCACCCAGTTATTCTGGGTGTTTAATCAGGCTGTCCCCGCATGGCTGGCCTGCACTTTCCTCTTCCTGTATGAGCGGCCTAAAAATATATTTTTTACACTGTCCATGCTGCCTTTGGTATCTACATTCCCTTTTGTCGGCATGATTCCCTTTGCGGTATATTTTTTGATTTCGCGCTCTAAGTGGAATCGCTGCTATACAACTACCCGTCAATTGGCCGCAGATATCTGGCACCACCTGGTCAGTGTGCAAAATACACTGATCCCTCTGGCCGCATGTGTGCTTATCGGACTATATCTGTCAGGCAACCAGTCTGTGTCCGGCACTGTGTCGTTGTTCTATGCCAGGGACGGCGCTTTCAGGGGCGGCGTTCTGTTAGTATGTGGAGGTATATTTCTAGTGCTGGCTCTTCTCATGGTGCAGCTATGGATTCACGGAAAGGGTTGGGTGCTGAAAACCCTGGTATTCCTGCTGCTTTCTATGCTTTTCCTATACCTGCTCGCCGCTTTTGATGCTTTTGGATGGTGGTATGCTGCCTTTTTATGGACGCACCTGACCGTATTCTACTTCCTGGAGGCAGGAGTGTTTTTCGTGGTGTTGTATCCTTTTGTTCGGGAGAAGAAGCTCTTCTGGTTAAATGCCATATGCCTTTACCTGATTCCACTGCTTCGTGTAGGGTATGGCTTCGATTTCTGTATGCGGGCCTCCATTCCTGGATTACTCTTGATTCTGCTGTGGTGTATTAATGCCTTTGACAGCTTTATGTACAAAACAGGCACAGGAACTATGATAACAGATATTTCATCATATGCTATGACAACCCATTCACAACAAAGTGTGCATGACATTGCATCACAAGCCATAGCAGACATTTCACGTAAGGACACGCAAGATTCTTTATCACAAGCAATGACTGCTGACTCGCAGCAGAACAGGCCTGGTGTATCAATGCAAGCAACAGAAAATACACAGCAACAGGCTGCACCTGTAATAGTTCATGGTCAGACGACAGGCGAAATGCCCCAGCGAACACCTTTTCTTCACTGTACCTGGCATGAAAGGGGACGGATTTGTGTCCTGGCTATTCTTCTGCTCCTTGGTGCCGCAACACCTTTTCATGAAATAAAGCGGACTTATACAAATACATTTTCTTATTATGAATTGCATACTATTTCAGAGGAAAAACTGTACGAAGGATCAAATGTATGTGGGAATTCTGACAGCTTTTTTTGGAGGTATCTGGCAAGATAGTTTAAATGATAGTAATTGAATGAATAGCTGTCACATATGTGCAGATATTCATGGTTAATACCTGGAACCAGATATCTCCATAGTATGTGATAAACATAAACTAAATGAACGTGGATGCAGCGGATCTCCAGACTGGATTATCGAAATTATATCGTCCAACAAACGTCCTATGGATTATTATACAAAATTGTCTTTATACCATTCTGCAGGTGTAAGGGAGTATTGGATCGTAGACCCCATGAAACAAACTATCCTGGTTTATGATATGGAACATGATTCAGCCCCGCTATCTACTCATCTTCCGATAGTATCAAAGCCAATATTTATAATGCTTATGGATTAATTTTCCAGAACTAAGTCTATAGCAAAAAGGCATGTGCCCCACTGCATATGCCTTTTACTGACTATGAAATTATCTGCCTGCTGCCCGTCTGAACTACACATGGCGTAACACATCTGACAGCCGCCTCATGATTCAAAGGGTTTCTCTTCCGATAATCAAATAAAACAAATCCGCCATACTTTTCTATCTCATCCTTCCTTAGGCTGCCTCCATATCCCCAATATTCAGCTTCCCCTTGAATTCCTCCACTGCCCCAATCCTCAACTTCCCCTTGAACACCTCCGCTGCCCCATCTCTCATATCCCCTTACCATCTGCTCCACATCCCACACCGGGTATGCGAAAGGTTCTAAATGTGTCATTTTACTAAGCTGTTTCCAGTCATAACCAACATAGTCAGGCAGATATTGATGACTGCATTCTTCCTTCTGATAAAAATCTCGAATAAAACTTTTCCATTCCCCAATATCTCTGGCAAATTCCGGCCTGCTTTTCAAATTCTCCCGCAGATACATGTCATATGTCAGAAGCTCCCGATAAGCTGCCAGCCTGGTTTCGTCCCACTCCATTGCAAAGGCTAATAAAATCTGATAACGATAGGCACGAGCCGGGCTTGCAGAAAAATATCCTTTCTGCTGATAGAAATCCGCCAATGCTTCATACATGGTAAAGGAATCCGGAAATGCCTTCTCCAGAAAAGGCAAAGTATGCGTAAATTGAGCACTGTTGTAGTACAGTTCCACCATTTCCTCAATCCCTTTCAGCCGCAGTACCTCTTCATAGGACAGCCATTTTGTGGAAAGTACTTCGTAGGGCGGCTGGCTCTGATAACAGATACCATACTCTTCCGCCCGTTCCCACATTTCGGAGCCTTTGAGCACTTTCAGGAACCCAAGCTGCAATTGTTCCGGCTGCATATAATAGACTTTCTGAAAGGATATCTTGAAGCTCTCATAATCTTCATAAGGAAGCCCGACAATCAGGTCGAGATGTTGATGAATATTTTTACCTTTACGAACAGCCGCCACCTTCTCTTCCAATTTTTCCAAGTCCGTGACACGTTTCATGGCCTGCAGGGTCCGCATATTGACAGATTGAACCCCTATCTCTAATTGCGCCAGACCTGGACGAAAATGGCGCAACAATGCAATTTCATCCTCCCTCAAAATATCGGCTGAAATTTCAAAATGAAAATTAGTAATGCCATTGTCATGTTCATGGATATATTGCCAGATAGCCATAGCATGTTCATGGTTACAGTTGAAAGTTCTGTCAACAAATTTTACTTGCTTCACCCTATGATCCAGGAAAAACTGCAGTTCCTTCTTTACAATGTTAATATCACGAAATCTCACTGTCTTCTCTATGGAGGACAGACAGTAACTACAGCGGAAAGGGCACCCACGGCTGGTTTCATAATAAATAATCTTATTTTCAAAAGGCGTTAAATCATCATATAAAAAAGGAATGTCATTCATATCTGTCAAGGGACGAAATGGGGTATAACCGTCTGCCAGATACAGACCTTTTATATCCGTTATACTTGCAACTGTTTCCTGTATTCCACCCCCACTTACCGGAATCTTTCCTTCTTCCGGCGCCCATAACTCACTTCCCTGGCTCTCCTCTTCTGACTGCAATCCTAACCCTCTTCCATGGCTCTCACCTTCTAACCGCAATCCTAACCCTCTTCCATGGCTCTCCTCTTTCGACTGCAATCCTAGCCCTCTTCCAAGATCCTTTCCTTCCGACTGTCTCCCGCCCCCTCTATCCTGCGTCATTTCCTTCGGCTGCAATTTCACATAATGCGCCAGCAATTCCCGGAAGGTAGCTTCTCCCTCTCCTATCATAATACCTGCCAACCACGGATATTGCTTCATAATAGCACCCGCATCATATGACACTTCCGGACCGCCCAGCCATATTGCAATATCAGGCAGAACCTTAGGAAGCTCTGCAAGCAATTCCTGTATCAGCCTCCAATTCCAGATATAACAGGAAAAACCAATCACACTTGGTTTCCTGTGGTAAATATCCGCCAGGATTTCCTGCATGGATTGGTTAATCGTGTATTCCGCCAGTTCTACATATTGCCGCAGCTCTTCTCCGGCATAAGCCCGAAGACTGTAAATGGCAGGATTAGAATGAATATATTTTGCATTCACTGCTGCCAATAAGAATTTAAACTTCAAATCGTTCCTCCATCATCCGTTATGATTTTCTATTTCCCTCAGCCAAACGGCACTTGCCGATCTTACTGCTGCCACCTTATTATTTCTAAAGTCACTAAAGCCTGCCACTGCCTCAGAAGCGGGAATCACCATGATGTGGCGGCAAACCTTAGCACTCGTAGGTATATGTTCCGCACCGGGAGCGCTCGGCACATACATCTCTCGCCAACGGCTAATCCATCCCGTTTGACGATTTCATGCTATTTCATCTCCCTTATGCTGCAAAAACAAGAAATACTGTAGTCACTGCCCATTACTTACATACTGTATAAACCTGCCAAATGCCTCCTGGCCTTCCGGCGTTCTTTTATATACCCCTGCATCCTCCAGCACTTCCATAAATACCAGTCCTATCTCCGTTTCAATCACACTGTCAATATTACCGACATCTATATTCCCGTACTTGGAACTAAACTCATCCACCCAATCCGCATGTTTTGCCAGCACAGCATCTTCCCGCAGGTTCGCACCTGAAAGCATGGCTGCCTTTAACTGTGCCATTTCATCTTTCAGTCGTGCGGGCAGCACAGCCAATCCCATCACTTCGATCAACCCGATATTTTCCTTCTTAATATGATGTAGCTTTGCATGGGGATGATAGACGCCCAGTGGATGTTCTTCCGTAGTGATATTATTGCGCAATACCAAATCCAGCTCGAACTTCTCCCCTCTTTTCCTGGCAATGGGCGTAATGGTATTATGCGGTTCATTGCCCGTATAAGCATAGATGAATGCCCCTTCATCCGTATAGCCACGCCATTTGTCCAATATCATATCCGCAAGGGCAATAATGCGATCCGTATCAGTACCGCTTAAACGTATTACCGACATAGGCCATTTGACCACACCTGCTTCCACATCCTCAAATCCATGCACCGCAAATTGTCTTTCCACAGGCGCCTTCGCCATGGCAAATTCATAGTGTCCGCCCTGGAAATGGTCATGGCTCAGAATAGACCCGCCTACTATGGGCAAATCTGCATTAGAACCTACAAAATAATGAGGAAACTGCTTCACAAAATCAAAAAGTTTACAAAATGCCGCATGGTCAATCTTCATGGGTACATGCTGAAAGTTAAATACAATGCAATGTTCATTATAGTATACATAAGGCGAATACTGGAATCCCCACTGGCTTCCGTTAATCGTCACAGGTATAATACGATGATTTTGTCTGGCCGGATGATTAACCCGACCGGCATATCCCTCATTTTCCCGGCACAGCAGACATTTGGGATATCCTGACTGTTTCGCATTTTTGGCCGCTGCAATGGCTTTGGGGTCCTTCTCCGGCTTGGACAGATTAATGGTAATGTCCAAGTCTCCATATTGGGTGGACGCAATCCACTTCATATCTTTACAAATACGATATCTTCTGATATAATCAGAATCTTTGCTCAATTTATAATAATAATCTGTAGCTGCCATAGGTGATTCTGTCTCATACAACTCACGAAAACGCCTGATTACTTCACTGGGCCTGGGCATCAGCATCCCCATAATTTTGGTATCAAACAAGTCCCGATAAACCACGCTGTCCTCAGCAATCAAGCCATGTTCACAGGCATAATCACACATTCTGCCCAGAATCTCTTCCAACGCACTCGCCTGCGCCATTTCTACGGGCTGAGCACCCTCTGACACCGTTCCTGCCGCCAGGCCTTCCGCTGCCGTCATTCCTACCGCCTGGCCTCCTGCTGTCGTTCCTGCCACTTGGCCTTCCGCTGCCGTCATTCCTGCCACCTGGCCTCCTGCCGCCTGGCCTTCCGCTACCATTCCTGCCACCTGGCCTCCTGCTGCCTGGCCTTCCGCTGTCAGTTCCTCCCCCTCTCCAGATACATCCATTTCATCTAATGCAAAAAGTTCCAACAGTCTATTCGTTGTATAGACCACATCTTCCATAGGTACAAGCCCTGTTTGTACCCCATAGGCAACCAATTTTCTAATATCATTCTGTATCATGCTGTTCCTCCCTCTCTTAATCTACAATACCTTAGGCCCATCTCCGATTTCCACCACATAAAAATCTGCCTGATAACCAATCTTTTCCAGATAAGCTGATCCTACCCGTTCTATAAAAGCATCTATGGCCCCATCTTTTACAATGCTCACCGTACAACCGCCGAAACCCGCTCCCGTCATTCTGGAACCGATAACACCTTCCGCCTTCCAAGCTTCTTCCACCAGAGTATCAAGTTCAATACCTGTCACTTCATAATCATCTCTGAGAGACACATGGGAGGCATTCATCAATTGCCCAAACTGTGCCACATCATTTTTCTTCAAAGCTTCCACCGCACGAACGGTACGCTGATTTTCATATACCGCATGTTTCGCACGCTTCCTGCGCACCTCATCCCCAATTACAGACTGATACTTCTCAAAGCTTTCCTCGTCCAACTCTCCCAAGCTCTTAATATCCGCCTTTTCCTGCAATTCTGCCAATGCCTTCTCACACTCACTACGACGTTCATTGTACTTAGAATCACCCAGGCCACGCTTTTTGTTGCTGCAGGCTATGATAATTTTTGCGCCTTCCAATGCAATCGGTGCATATGTATAGGACAAATCCGCCGTATCCAGGAAAATGGCATGATCCTTCTTCCCCATTGCAATAGCAAACTGATCCATAATACCACAATTGACTTTATTAAAATGGTTCTCCGCATATTGTCCGATCAATGCCAAATCCTGGTTGCTCACATCAAATCCATAAAAATCTCTTAAAATAAAACCTGTCAGCACCTCCACCGAGGCAGATGACGACAATCCTGAACCATTTGGAATATTCCCATACAGCATCAAATCCATACCATAAGGTATCTGCATTCCCTTTTCCCCGAAGGCCCACATAACCCCCTTAGGGTAATTGGTCCAGCCAGCCTCTTTAGAAGCCGTCAAATCATCCAGTGAAGATTCAATCACACCCAGCTTCTCAAAATTCATAGAATAGAAGCAAAGCTTATTGTCTGTCCGCCTGCGTGCCGCACCATATGTACCAATGGTCAATGCGCAGGGAAATACATGTCCGCCATTATAGTCGGTATGCTCTCCAATCAAATTTACCCTGCCCGGAGCAAAATAAACTTTTACACCTTCCGTATCCCCAAATACCTCTGTAAAACGTTCTAAAATTGTTTCTTTCATGCACCCTCCATTCCTGTGCAGCTCCATTACCGCCCCACTACACAATTGTTACAATAATAACCGTTCTTTCCCTGATTGCTATTGCTGTCCCATTCATAAAACATTACTTTTTATAGGAACACAACGAATATATTTTTATTATAAAGGAAAAATCAACTAAAATGCTACATGTATTTGTTTATTGAACCTGTCAAAATGTTAACTTAATAAACTACTTTCCTTTTGATGTCCTGTAGAAACAATACCTCTTCTGAAAACAATCCGCACTTTCAAACTCCGGCACTTCCTTATCAGCAATTAATTTAAGAAGCAGCCGGAAATCTAACCAGATTCCCCGCTCTGCTTTTCTCCCATATGATACGAACTCAAACATTACTTTAGCTCTCACAAACAACAACTCAAGCACTACTTCAACCCTCACAAACAACAACTCAAGCATTACTTTAACCCTAACAAACGGCAACTCAAGAGATTCTTTATTCCATAAATCGCTCAAATCCTATATACTGTTATTGTACAAAACAGACCGGTTGCGATATGGCAATACCTAAGCCGCATTGCACAGCCGGAAGCAGTAGGTGTCCGGACAATACCCATTGCATACAAGTGTATATTATGAAACTGTAAACGACATCCCCTCCTACACCCCAATATGTACAAAGCACAGAAGCAGTCTTGATACGAATGAATTTTCTCTGTGCAATTTGGCGATGATAGGCGGGAAACAAAACAAATTACCAAAAACGGCAATTGCAAAGGAGAGAAAAATGTTTGATACAATGAAAACAGCTAGAAAAATCAGAGAGGCAAGAACCTCACAGAATATGACACAAATGAACCTGGCAGATGCCATGGAAGTCAGCTACCAGGCTGTTTCCAACTGGGAAAGGGGCAATTCCATGCCGGACATCTCCAAACTGGAGCAGCTTTGCAGCGTCCTTCATATTACTATGGATGAACTTTTAGGTTCAGACAGTGCCACCCGAACCCTGAACAAAATCATTTACCATGAAGAATTCCCTAAGACATCCGATGACCCGCATTCCTCCGCGGACATTGCAACATCCGATACCTTAATTGCCCCCAATACTGCATCCGATACCGCCGCAACCGCTGTGAATACGATATCTGATACCACCACCTCCAATGCTGTGTCCCATACTATAGATGGTTCTGCAGTCCCGGCAGCTTCAAATAAAGTATCTGATGACAATGCCATTACAATAGAAGAAATTCAGTCAATCGCTCCAATTCTTCCTCCTGACAAAGTAAAAATGCTGGTGGATGACAGCATGAAGCAGCAAAATGAGGATAGTTTCAACCTGCAGGCCCTCATCGCCCTTGCGCCTTTTCTGGATGAAGAATATCTGGACGCATTGGTAAAAGATGTTCCTGTAAACAACTTGTATGAGTTAATTGGCCTGGCGCCTTTTCTCAGTGAAGAAATGTTAGATACTCTGGTACTGAACAACACCGACCCAAAAACGGATTTGAACACTATCACTGCTTTGGCTCCATTTTTAAGTGAAGATACCCTGGACAAGCTGGTGATGGAAAATTTCAATTGGAACAGCCTACGCGAGCTAGTCCCTTTGGCTCCGCACTTGAGCGAAGAC
>CAMWLE010000098.1 GCA_947175015.1 uncultured bacterium | reverse complement strand
TTCACGCATAAAACGCGTGAAAACGCCTCGCGGTGGCGTAGGTGTGAAAAGTAACTTAAGGAGGACTATGCTTTATGAAACAAAAAGAATCAAGCCCGGCTCTGGCGGCTTTCAATCTTGAAAACGTCGCCGATTTGTATATCCGGGTATCGACTACGGAACAGGCCGAGGAAGGATATAGTGTAGAAGAACAGGAGGCAAAGCTCCGCGCGTATTGCCAGGCTATGGGCTTTAAGATCAATAATATATGCGTAGATCCTGGCTTCTCTGGTGCTACAATGGAAAGACCAGGACTTAAAGAACTGATTACGGATGCCCAGCGCGGCCGATGTAAAAAAATATTAGTCTGGAAGCTGGACCGGCTCTCCCGCTCTCAGAAGGATACGCTTATACTTCTGGAGGACATATTCCTTGCAAATAACTGTGACTTTATATCAATAATGGAAAGTTTTGATACCTCTACACCTTTCGGTCGGTGTATTGTTGGAATATTGGCAGCTTTTGCGCAAATGGAGCGTGATAACATCCGCATCCGGACTACCATGGGCCGTATTGCAAAAATCCGTAAAGGGTACTTTTCCGGCTCCCATGCTCCGACTGGATACAAATTTAAAGAAGGCTGTAATGAGCTGCTTGTGGATCCATATACTTCCATTATGGTCCGCGAAGTGTTCCGGCTGTTCCTGGACGGCACCGGCCTTAGCTCAATCGGTCGTTATATGCTGGATAAATATGGAGCAAGTCAGTATGACTGGGGAAAAAATACAGCGATACGGCGTATCCTGTCCAACCCTGTTTATATGGGAAAAGTACAGCTCAACGGGGAATTATTCGACGGTATTCACGAAGCTATTATAAGCGAGCCTGATTGGTATGTGGCCGCCGCCCTCCTGGAACATAACAGGTCAATAGATAAGCGCTCTTATCGTTTCGCATCAGGAACTCCTGGCCGCGGCGATAATCTTTTAACCGGCCTCCTGTTCTGTGGGGACTGCGGGGCACGTATGTATGCAAGAAAGGTATCAAAGACAAAGAAAAAATATATTTGCCACTCTGTCGCTCGGACCTCCCCTGCTATGATAAAATCAGATAACTGCTCAAACCGGCTACACCCCTATACGGTGGAAGAACTGGACGCCTTGGTCGTCAGTGAGATTAAAAAACTTTCTGTTGACCGGTCTTACTTTGATTCAATGGTAGAAAAGTGTCGTGACGAAACTCCGACGGATTTCTCTACTCTTCGGGAACGTGAGGCGGAAGTAGATAAGCAAATAGACCGGCTGCTGAACCTGTATCAGACCGGCCTTGTGGACTTGGAGGAAATAAGTCCACGCCTTGGTACTCTGAAAGAAGAAAAAGAAAAGCTTCAGCAAAATCTACTTTCTGTAGACTCTGCCAAAGCTCACGCCTCCCTGGACTCAGCCTGGGAAGAATTACAAGTTTTCTCCGCTATCGTTGATTCCGGTGATCTGGAAGCAACACAGCGGCTTATACATTCCCTGATAGATAAAATTGTTGTGCTTAATAACAACGTAACTATTTACTGGTCGTTCTGCTGATCTTCCCTCAAGGTCAGTTCACAAACGGTCTCTATTTGTACGGTACCAGGGAACATATCAACACAACAAACGCGGTTTACCTTGTAGCCGTACTTTTGGAACTCTACAAGATCGCGGACTAAGCTGGTAGGTTTGCAAGAAATGTATACTATTTTCTTTGCCCTAATGTCCGCACTTATCTTCGGCAAGGCCTTGGGATGAATCCCATCCCTGGGCGGGTCCAAAATAATCAGGTCCGGCCTATCTTCTATGGTATCCAGAACCTTCAGCACATCCCCGGCAATAAACTCACAATTTTCCAACCCGTTTTCCTCTGCGTTGCGTCTTGCTGCCAAAACAGCCTCTTCCACAATTTCCACACCAATGACCTTACCTGCTGCTGGTGCCATCAGTTGGGCAATGGTGCCTGTCCCACTGTACAGATCAAACACTACCTTGTCCGGTTTCTTATCAGAACGGCTGCTGCCCAAATCACCAATATACTTTCTTGCAGTCTCATACAAAACTTCTGCCCCAAGAGAATTGGTCTGAAAAAAGGAGAACGTTGATACCTTAAACCTAAGCCCCAAAAGTTCCTCATAAAAATATTCCTGCCCATAGAGCACATCCGTTCTGTCACTCTGCACAACATCAGCAAGGGAATCATTGACAATATGAAGAATTCCCACAAAACGTCCCCGCAGCCTGCCGTTTCGCTCCAATGCAAGAAGCGCATCCAGAAAACCTTCCAGCAACCTCTGTTCCGTCATATCCGCCCTGTCGTCAGGTCCTCCAGCTTCGGCGCACTGCGTTATTTGCCTTCCCCATGGATCCTGGGATGTCGTCACAAGCGCCGCCAGAATTTCTCCTGTACGTGATGCCTTCCGCACCAACAGATGCCGTAAATATCCCTCATGGCGCAGTCTGTGAAAATACCGCACCCTTCCTTCCTGAGACTGTCCTCCCCCACTCTGTTCTTCCAAAGGCCCTTCTCCTTGACCCCTTCCTTTTGATATCGTCCCTTCCTCCGGCATTTCTCCTGCGGCAAAATACTCTCGCACCGTCCGAAGAATCAAACGATAATCCTCATCCACTATCCGACAGTCTTCTACGGTCACCACATCATAAAAGCTGCCCCGCCTGTGCATACCCAGCGCAAGGGGGCCGTCTTTTACTTCATCTCCAAAAGAAAACTCCATTTTATTGCGGTATTCGTATGCCACTGGACTTCCCTTGATACCTTCCCAACACCAGTCCTCTGCTTGTCTGCCCAGACAAGTATCCAACAAGCGCTTCATCTGCTCTTCCTTCATCTTAAGCTGTTCACTGTAAGGCAACGAGAGATATGTGCACCCTCCACACACGCCAAAACGAGAACACGGTTGGCCTGTCTCCTGAGGTGATGGTTGTAATACCTCCAGAAGTTGGCCTTCCGCCTTCCCATTTCTCACTTTGCTGACACGGAACTTTATCTTCTGACCAGGCAGGCAATTCTTGATGATAACAGTGTCTTCTCCCATGTGCACAATACCTCTTCCTGGGAAATCCACCCTATCCACAATCGCTTCAAATACCTGACCCTTTTTCATCTGCCTAGTTCTCTCCCTCATCTACGAAGAAGTCATCTTCATCATCTTCTGCGTCCTCGTCCTCAAATTCATCTTCAAATTCATCTTCAAAATCATCCAAATAGCGAGGATTCATATAACGATATACCGCATACGCAATAGCCGCCACTGCCGCAATAGCGCCGATCACTGCCAGCACCCATACAATTACTTTGCACTCACTGCATTCCTTTTTCTCTTCCTTCTTGCCAAGAAGCTCATTCAATTTTGCCATATCCACTAAATTTTCCAGCTTGTTCATAAGCTACCTCCTTATGTGCAGATTACCCTGCTTTTGATATTATTATACCATGATTAAAGTTCAATCATGGTATGGATGGCCATTCGGCCCTTCCTTGCCTTGAATAAGGACTTATTTTTGATGCCATGATTAAAGTTCAATCATGGTATGGATGGCCATTCGGCCCTTCCACTCCCTACACAAAATTTTTGATTTGCACTGCTCATTGCTTTCCTGGATATTATAACACATCTGATAAAAAAATACTACACTCTTTTCAATTTTGCAAAGGACGCATACATAATTTTCTGCCCTGCTTTATCGAATACAATTGTCACTTTGTAGTCTTTCGGTTCCCTGTCAATATTTATCACTTTTCCTTCTCCGTATTTTACATGAGAAACTCTGTCTCCCACCTGATAGGAGAGTTCTTCCGGCGCCTGGTGAGGCATCCCTTTGGAAATCCCTGCCAACTGATTCAGATTCCGCATATTTTTTGCAATATAAGGCTTTTCCGGCTGAATCACCGCCTTGGGCCGCACCAAAGCCTTAGGGCGGAAATCCTGTTTTACTTGTGCGCGGGAACTGCCGTTGACTTCGTTCTCCGCCTCGGCACTATATCCAGAGCTCCAATCATCCATTTCCGCAGAACCATTACGCACAGGGGTCCGAGTACCTGTATCCGACCAGGATCTCCTGGACCCCCCTGTCAGCAATTCGGAAGGTATCTCCCTTACAAAACGGCTCACCGGATAATACTGTGTCTCTCCCCGAATCATACGCATACTGGCACAGGTCAATGTCAACTCATCCATTGCCCTGGTAATACCCACATAGGCCAAACGGCGTTCCTCTTCCATTTCAGAGGAATCAATGGAATTCACTGCCCTATAGCCAGGAAAAATTCCATCTTCCATACCTGTCAGATACACATGCCGAAATTCCAGCCCCTTTGCAGAATGAAGCGTCATCAGCAACACTCTGTTGTCCTCGCTGTCCACATTGTCAATCTCCGCAACCAATGCAACTTCTCCCAAGAACTCCGTCAGCGTCGGCTCTTCATGAGAATCCACGTAATTGACTGCCTTCGTAATCAATTCATCCACATTGGCCAATCTGTCATCCGCAGTTTCCTCTTCGTAGTCTTGCAGATAGCTTTTATATTTTATCTGCTTTTCCAGTTCCTTGATCAATTCCCCTATGGTTATTTGAGAAGAAGAAATCTTCATGCGCAAGCTTTGAATCAACTGTACAAAGGGCTTCAATTTGGCTGCCGCCTTGCCCAGACTCATGATATCGTCCGCCTGTTCCATCGCTTCAAAAAGTCCGATACCACGCAGTTGTGCATATTCCTCCAGTTTCTCCATTGTAGCGTTGCCGATTCCCCGCTTGGGTATATTGACAATACGCCGCAGAGCCACCTCATCACGTCCATTATCTATGGTTTTCAGATAAGCCAGAATGTCCTTGATTTCCATCCTGGAATAGAAATTGGTACCTCCTACCACATTATATGGCACGCCTTCCATAATCATGCGCTCTTCTATGAGACGTGCCTGTGCATTTGTCCGAAACAGCACTGCACAATCCCTGTATTCTCCCTCTCCCTTTTTCACAAGGCGCACCACACTGTCGGCAATATAATCTGCTTCCTCATAAGCAGTGCCAAACTGGCAAAACCGTACTTTACTGCCCTCACCTCTGTCTGTCCACAAGGACTTGCCCTTACGCCCTATATTATTTTGAATCACTGCATTGGCCGCATCAAGAATGTTTTGGGTGGAACGATAATTCTGTTCCAGTTTGATAGACACCGCCTCCGGGAAATATGTCTCAAAATCCAGGATATTCCTGATATTTGCTCCCCGAAATTTGTAAATGGACTGGTCATCGTCTCCAACCACACATAAATTGCGGTACTTCTGCGCCAGAAGCCTTACCAGCTCAAACTGCGCTATATTGGTATCCTGGTATTCATCCACCATGATATATTGAAAACGCTCCTGGTAAGAATCCAAAATCTCAGGACAAGTCTGAAATAACTCTACTGTCTTGACAATAATATCATCAAAATCAAGCGCTTGATTCTGTTTCAATACCTCCTGGTACTTTTTATAAACATTGGCATAGATGGATTTCTCCCCATCCCCTTTGGCCTCCGCTTCATACTGCTCCACTGAAATAAGCTCGTCCTTGGCGGATGAAATGGCCCGTAGCAGATCATATTCCTTATACGCTTTTGGATCCAGATTCATCTGCTTGGCAATGCTTTTTATCACAACCTTTTGATCATCCGTATCATAAACGGAAAATCCGTTGTTAAATCCAAGCTTGTCAATATGACGGCGCAGAATACGGATACAGGCAGAATGGAACGTAGATACCCAAACCTGATCCGCGCCATACTCCACCAGTTGATTCACTCTCTCCCGCATCTCTCCTGCTGCCTTATTGGTAAAGGTAATTGCCAAAATGTTCCAGGGCCTTATGCCCATCTCGTCTATGAGATAGGCAATGCGATGAGTGAGTACACGCGTTTTCCCGCTCCCGGCCCCTGCCAGCAAAAGCACCGGCCCTTCCGTCTGCTGTACGGCCTCCTTCTGTTCTCTATTTAAAGTATCATATATACTCATAATTACTCCCATTTCCATCTGCAGAATCCTGCTACATGAAACTCTTCTCTGCAGAATTCTGCCCTGTGAAACTCCGCCTTTGGCAGCATAAATCCGAATGACTGACACCCATTTTTCAAGGGAACTTGCTTATGCTGCATTCTCCTGACTGCCTTAACAATTTGTATCATCTCTTCAAACTATACTGCATAACGCTGAATACTGCCTAATGCAATTATGCGATCTAACCAGTCAGCATTATGCAGTCTGGTTTCATGGCAAGTGAAATCGTTAACCAGTTTAAATTCTGTCATTCTCATCAAAAACATCACCGCATTCCGGACAGAATTTGGGCGGATGTGCAGGATCTTCCGGCGCCCAGCCGCATTTGTCACATTTATAAACCGGTGCCCCGGCAGGTTTCTTCGCACCACATTCCGTACAGAATTTCCCCTGGTTCACCGTTCCGCACCCGCAAGTCCACCCTGCATCGGAAGGTCTGGGACTTCCACATTCCATGCAGAATTTTCCTCTGTTATCCGCATGGCCGCATTTACAGGTCCATCCAGGAACAGCCATCCCGTTGTCCGGCCGGGACTGTGTACCCGCCTGTCCTCTGCCTTGCATGTAAGGATTGTGCATCCCCTGGCCCTGTTGTACCTGATTCTGCATTGCCTGGTTCTGTTGTATCTGATTCTGCATTGCCTGGTTCCGCATTGCCTGATTCTGTGCCTCTCCCATAGCAAACAACGAGGAGGCATCCGCCCCGCCTGCTCCGGCCGCCATATTCATTCCCGCAAAGGCCATCATTGGCCCTGCCGCTGTATTTGACGCCGCTGCCTTCATAGCCTCCGCCTGGGCGCCCACAAGAGTCGCGGCCGCCATATTGGGATTGCGCAAAGTAGCCGTGGTCTGCAATTCACTGATCTTCCTGGCCATGTCTTCCGGCATGGATGGCGGATTCATGGTCATACTGACAACCACAATTCCCCTGAGTCTCTCCCATTTTTCCGACAACTCTGCATTGACTGCATCCACAAGCTCCATCACATGATTTGGAATATCGGAAACACGCACACGCAGTTGACTGATCTTGCCAAGCGCCGGCTGCATAGCTGTCATTAGCTCCGCTTTCATCTGACTCTGTATCTGGCCTCGCTGATAGGTATCCGCCACATTACCGCACACATTTTTATAAAATAACAATGGATCTGTGATCTGGAAAGAATAGGAACCATTGCACCGTATGCTCACATCCATATCCAATCCAATATTATCATCTATGTACCGGAATGGAATCGGTGTAGCCGTACCATACAGATTATTCATAATCTCTTTCGTATTGAAGAAATACACTCTTTGATCTTTCGCTGCATTACCCCCGAAAGTAAAACGTCTGCCAATGGCATTGAAGGTATTCCTGACGCTATCTCCCAGATTTCCATAGAATAAACTGGGTTCGGAAGAATTGTCATAGACAAATTCTCCTGCCTCTGCACAGAGGTCCACAATTTCTCCTTGCTCCACGATCATCATACACTGTCCCTCATTGACAGCCACAATGGAACCATTTGAAATAATATTGTCTGCCCCCTTGGTATTACTGTTTCGCCCACTGGTGACACGCTTTTTTCCCTTCATCACCAAGATGTCGTCCGACAGGGCATCACAATAGAAATATTCTCTCCATTGATCTGCCAACATTGACTGGATGGCATCTTTTGCAGCTTTTATTAATCCCATTTGCTTATCCTCCGGTTCATTTTTTAGCTAACTATTATTCTACCAAATTTTTGTAATTCTCTCAACCGCTTTTCTCAAGAAACATGTATAAACTTTTTCTGATTGCACATCCTATCCTTGAAAGGAAGGTGCAGTATGAATCTGGATAAAATTGTCTGTAATTGTATGAGTGTCACAAGTGGTATGATCAAAGATGCCGTAGATGCGGGTGCAAGTACTTTAGAAGAAGTACAAGAGGCCACTGGCGCCAGTACCGTCTGCGGCGCCTGTCTGGAAGATGTAGAACGGCTTGTGCAATACTTTGTATCGGAACGTGACGCAAAATAACCCCTTGGGACAACATAGGGAGGTGATGGATGGAGCGCTCTACGGCATGGAATTGCCAAATCGTATCCATCAGGAAATCTGCTTTTCCCTCTCCCGGAAAATTGCAGATTTCATTGACTCCCGCAAAGGCTCCGACAAAGTGTACCCTGCTCCTTTCGCTGTCTTCTTTGACACAGATATTTATGTTGAGCCGGATATTTCCGTCATCTGTGATAAGGCAAAACTCTCTGACCAGGGATGTCATGGTGCGCCGGACTGGATCATCGAAATCACCTCGCCAACCACCCAGCGTATGGATTATTTTGTTAAATTGTTCCAATACAGAATCGCCGGCGTCAGAGAATATTGGATCGTGAATCCCATGAAGCAGACCGTACAGGTATACATTTTCAATGAGGCGGGCGATTCCATGCAATTTTCCTTCGATGATACTATCAGAGTGGGAATTTATGAAAATTTATATATTAGAATTGGTGATTTTCTTTGACCTTTGCTATGCAGTATTGACAGACTTCTCTTCAAAATGTAGAGTCCAAATGAAACAAGATGTATTTGAGCAGAAAAGATTCCTCACCTGCATCGGTATGAATCGGTGCAGGTGAGAAATACATGAACTACTTTGCAGCTTCTTCGGCAAACTCCGTAGTAACCAAGTCCTTGTACGGTACGCTTTCTTTCAACACCCCGGAATCCTTCAGTATATTCTGAAGCAGTGTGAAAGCTTCTTCCTTAAATATCAGATCCCCCCTCCAGGTATCCTGTTGATAATACCGATCTACAATCGTGGTAAGAGTCTCCATATCCGTCTCCGGAAATTGTGGGGCAATGACCTTAGCTATCTCCTCCGGTGTATGATTTTGCACAAAGTCCATCCCTTTTTGCAGTGCATCTGTGAACGCCTGCACCACATCCTTATTCTTATCCAGATAGCTCTTCTTCGCACAGAAAGATGTGTAAGGCACATAACCGGAATCCTCACCCAGGGATGCCACCACATACCCCTCGCCCTTTTGTTCCAAGGCAGTAGCATGCGGTTCAAACTCAACCGTAAAATCCCCCTGTCCACCGGAAAATGCAGCCGCAGTAGAACCAAAGTCGATGCTCTGATCGATCTTCACATCTGTCATGGGATTGATACCGTTTTTGGTCAAAATATACTCAAATACCATCTCAGGCATACCACCGGCTCTGCCGCCCAATACGTCTTTGCCCACAAGCATATTCCAGTTAAAATTCTCAATGGGTTCACGAGACACCAGAAAGTTTCCTGCACGCTGTGTTAATTGCGCGAAATTAACCACATAATCCTCTGTTCCGCCCACATAAGTATATATTGTACTTTCACTTCCCATGAATCCGATGTCCGCCTCGTCTGTTAGAACTGCGGTCATAGTCTTATCTGCACCAAATCCTGTGACCAAGGTAAGTGCAATTCCTTTTTCTTCAAAATATCCCTCTTCAATAGCCACATACATCGGTGCATAAAAAATGGAATGAGCCACCTCATTCAATACCACTTCCGTCTTACCATCTTTTGTTGTTGCCTCTTTGTCCCCACAGCCTGCCACAGACATCATTACCGCCAACGTGGTCAGGCACACTGCCCCTGCCTTCTTAAAGGAAAACCTTTTCATAAGAACCTCCAAATTTGTATTCTGGCTTATTATGTTAAGCTATTTTATGAAAAGGTGCCTGTCTTTGTTCCTGTTTTTTCTATTTATTCCTAATCCCTTACTCTTGAAGCTCCCACTTGTTGATTACGCACTTTTCCAAGGCTATGGGTCCC
>CAMWLE010000097.1 GCA_947175015.1 uncultured bacterium | reverse complement strand
CTATCAGCAAAATATGGCTCTATTAAAAAGCAGCACCGAAGAAGATATTTTCATATTCTTCTCGGCGCTGTTTATAAATTATTTCAGTTTATCCTTATTATTTTCTTGTTTCTTTTTATCCCGATATTTCCGTATGAGTTTATTACGGATAGGAACACCAACACCGATCAAAAGTACAACTGCTAAAATTGTGAAATCCATACAATCACCTCACATTTCTTTCTTCTTCATAATCCGAATGGACAAGATGATGGAAACCGCATACATCACGACAATAGCAAAAACTGCAAGAAAAACGAGAAGTATCGGGAAAGATTCAACGACAGAAATAATTGAGTTTCCGATAGCTGGCATTTTAGAGAGAAGAAGTAAAGTCACCAAAAAGCCGGCCACTGGGATATACATAAATACCCGTCCTTTGATTGAACCGTACTTGTAATATCCCGGAATCTGGAACACCGTATAGAGTGCAAATAAGAATACTCCTGCAATAGCGGCAGTCACAATGTCAAATACACCAACTGTTTCCCCCAGCACTTTCAAGACAAGCGGCTGTACAATCAAAGAAAGAATCAGGGAAAGAAGCCCCATTGCAAGGACGAAAACATATCGTCCGATTACAAGCTCGCTTTTACGAACAGGTAAAATACCAAACAGACGATCCATGCTGTTTTTTTCTGTGATGGAAAAGGTATATCCCGTTGTCATGGCAATAAAGCACATAGCGAATGATACCCCCGTCAGCAAAGAACGGTTGATTGCAGCAAACACAATTGGCAGGAGCAGGGTAAAGCAAATTGTCTTAAAATATGGTTTTACCAATGCAATATCTAATTCTGTGGATTTCAAAATATTACTCATAATCGTCACCTTTCTTGCTTGTAAATACTACAATTTCATCAATGGTGGCAGGCTCAACGGTCAGGTTGGAAAAACCGCTAATATCTTCAGTTTTCATCAGAGCTTCAAATCCCGTAGGGAATGTACGAATACCAGCCGCCTTATTTTTCAGATCATCGGACAGTTCTTCAATTCCACCTTTTACAATGCGGAATATATTTACAAAATCATCTTTGCTGCCAGTAAAGAACAGCTCGCCATAACTGATGTAGGTAATATAATCGGCTGCACGCTCCAAATCACCTGTGATATGGGTGGAGAACAAAACACTATGCTCGCCATCTTCAATATACTCTGAAAGAATTTTCAAAAGTTCATCTCTGGAAACCGAATCAAGTCCACTGGTCGGCTCGTCGAGAATCAGCAGTTTAGCGTCGTATGAAAATGCACAGGCAAGCATTAACTTCATCTGCATACCTTTGGAAAGTTCTTTTACCTTTTTGGTGGGTGCAATGTGAAATTTCCGCAACATATCCGCAAATTTCTGCCTGTTCCAATTTGGATAAAATACCGAAATGGATTTTTCAACCTGCGACACTTTCCAATCATCACTGAAATAATTTGTATCGAAAACAACGCCCAGCTCTGATTTTACTTTTTGTTCTTCTGTGATATTATCCAGCCCCATCACTTTGACTGTGCCGCCGGTGCGCCCCAGCATGTTCAAAATCAGTTTGATTGTCGTCGTTTTGCCAGAACCATTCGGACCGATCAAGCCCATAATATAGCCCTTTGGCAAAGTAAAGCTGATATTGTGAAGCTGAAAGGAATCAAAAGATTTTGAAAGGTTCATTACCTCTAAATAATTAGTCATCTGTTTTTACCTCCGTTAAAATGTCCAAAAGGCGATGTAATTCCTCTGTGGATAGATTTGCCATTTTTGCTGCTTTTATTGCTTCAGTAAGATTGTTTTCTACTTTGCAAATAAGCTGCTCCTTAATCAGTTCTGAACCAGACCCCATTACGAAACATCCGCGTCCCTGCACATTTTTAACAAAGCCCTCTTGTTCTAATTCTGTGTATGCCTTTGTCACGGTTAAGACACTGATTTTTAAGTCTTTGGCAAGTGTTCTAAGAGAGGGCAAAGTTTCTTCGGCTTGAAGTTCGCCAGATAAAATAGCTGATTTGATCTGTTGTTTAATCTGTTCGTATATGGGAATGCCAGATACATTTGAAATAATCAGTTTCATTCCTGCATCCTCCATGTGTTTCAACTGTTATGCTATTATGTATAACAGTATAGCACAGCGCTTTTCAAAAAGCAACATGGCTAAAGAAAAATAGTTCCCGCATTTCCTCGCGGGAGTGCCGGTATTCGGCATAGTCTTTTTTCTTTTCTTCCAACAATGTTGCGTACTCGGCCTGCAAGCTCTTGACGGTGGGCAGCTTCTTGATACCCAAATCGTCAAATGCCTGCTTTGCTGCCTTGTGGAGCAAAATATCCGCTTCATGTTCCGATAAAAATTTCTTGGAATATCCTGCCTTGCGGTAGGCCGCATAGACCTCGCGGGTCTTGGCGTAATTGATGATATGGGTCCGCAGTACGGCAATCTCCGCCATGCGGGTTTCCGCCGCCTTGATCTGCGCCGACAGCTCATTGCGGCGGCGGTAGCCGTTGCCGCTTTTTCCTCCAAGACTGCGTATTCCAGCAGGCCATGCTCAGTGAGATAGTTCATTGTCTGTGCCATCTGTTTCAGATTGAATACCTTTGCCCAGCGCGCATAACCAGCGCCTTTTCCGCCCTGCAATTTCGCCTGAATATCAACCAGAAGATTGACCGCGTTCCAGATGATGTGATTATGGATATGCGATTTGTCGATATGGGTACAGACCACAAAAGCGTGATTTCCCTTGGTGAACCGGCTGGCAAACTCCACGCCCAGCCGGTTGGCTTCTTCCGGGGTGATCTCGCCGGGAACAAAGGACTGCCGGACATGATAGGCCAGCACATCGTCCGCGCTGCGTACCCGTCCGGTGGTAGAAATGTACTCCCGTTTTGCTAACAGAAACTCGGCGTCAGCTACCCGGCTGTCACACGCAAAGCCGGTGACAAGCCTGCCGTTATCTGTCTTTTGTGGGTTGGCTACATAGTCGATAATGTCACTGATAGCCTGGCTTTCGGTGCGGCCTTTGCCGGTGTGCAGCGGCATGATGCGTGTGGCTGCCATAATGGAATCCTCCCTTCATAACAAAACGGCCTGCATACGCAGACCGCTTGTTTCTTTTATTCTCCACTTTTCCTGCCGAAACATTCCTTATATGTTTACTGCAAAGCTACCCATTCCGATACCTCCTCACAAGTCCTGCCATAATTTAGAGCAGTTATCACAGCAGACACCGGAGCGATGCCGCCCTGTCGCTTCTCAAACGATACCATATGCATGTCCCTGGCTCCTATCTTTTGATTTTACAGTGAACATAAACACTTATCCCTATCATGGCAGTAAACATTAACATTGCCATAATAAACGATACTTCATTCTGTAACGAACTGCCCGCTTCCGAATTTACTAAAACGTCCCAAATAGCACCAACACCCCAAAAAAACGGAAATATTGAGAATATATTGTGTGTAAAATAAAATACTGTAACGTACATCATTCCAACAAAAAACAACTTTGCAAATTCCGGTTGAAAACCTGCATGATGTAAACTGTAAAAAATGGCAGTGATCAGAATAGAGGGAAGTATTCCAAATGCCCTCTCAAATTCATAGCGCAGGAATCCATATATGAAAACCATTTCAAATATTCCAGCAGCCAAAATATATGTAATTGCATAAAATGAAGTTCTGTTAAGAACGATAGCTCCCGTATTTTTGCATATAAACATCGCTAACAAAGAAATGCCCGCAACCACATTAATCACCAAACTGACCGTCAGCTTATTTTTATGAATCCCCAGAACCGATAAGTTTTTCTTTTTTATGATTAGAATATAATAGATTGGCACGAAAAACCCTAAAAATATAATCATAAGGATATCCCTCAATATAATATTACTCATCTCGTTATCAAACAATGCCATACTTATGCTCAGCAAAACCATTACAAAGCCGCAGACAAATCCAAATATATTTTCTTTATCCATGTCAAAATGTAACCATTTATTTTTCAATATTTTTTCCCTCCCTGATAACAGATAACAGCCTTTTTGTCCCGGATATTTCAGCCTGAACTATATCAATCATTCGCTCTAAATTCGCTACATGAATACCAGGCGCTTCCTGTTTCCATGCTTCATTGTCCTGTTTACTGATTCCTGTGAGATAAGATTGTAAGCTGTGCAGTCTTTCTTCTAATAATTCTTTCTTCTCTTCGGTTTCTAAAATATCCATGAAAAAAGCTGCTATGGTAAAAATATTGGTATCGTAACTAAATTGAAGAATCGATTTTTTAATGGTTTCTTTTAGTTCCTCTTCCCCCTTCTCAGTTAAAGAATATATTGTTCTATCTGGCATATTGCCTGCTCTTTCTATTGTTCCTTCAATCAAGCCTCTTTTTTCCAAATTTTTCAATGTTGCATAAACCGTTGAATCTGCAACATTGAACCACCACTTAATATTCATATAAGCTAACAATTTTGTTATTTCATATGCATTGAGTGGTTTTTCATTGATAATCCCCATAAGCAAAGTAGCTGGTTTTGATAACATCTTTCTCCCCCCTGTTCATATGTATAGTACTTTATATATAGACTACTATATTATAATATCATATTCCTATGAAAAAAGAAAGATTTATCTTACGCAATCTGTACAAGTTATTTATGCACAGTTCCTATGAAAACGCGGCTTTCCTCCTGTTTAAGGAATGCCGCGCCCTGCCAGTTTCTCAATTTTCTCTATCATAATCTCCATCGCTGCCTTAAATGATCATATATCCAAAAAAGCAAAAGCTTATTATCCGAAAAGCGGCTGCGCATCACTACTGTTATGGAATTTGAAATACATCGAATTCCATAGCAAATATTCTGCTGTCATTCACCTGCATTCCTGCCATTCAAAACAATAGTACGCATTGTTAAAGTCCGGATTATCATAGTCCGCGACAAAATGCGGATTCACCATGTATGTATTCCCACTTTGTGTATGGAACTTCACTTCCCTGTCAAAAAAAGCTCCTAGGCTGCCGTAATAGATCATCTGGTTTATGACCTGAACAGCCTCCTCCATCTCTTCCTGCGCCACCTTCCAGACACCAATATCCGGCCTCCCAAATTTGCGCATCCCTCTTGTATGAAGCCACATCAGACCATCTTGGATTTCTGACGCAAGAATCGTTACATGATCATAGGGATTAAACTCCCGCTCGAAGAACAGATCCGACCATTCCGCAGACGAATAGAGCGACAATATCTGCAGATCCAACACGCCGGCCGCGTCATTGTCAATCAGTGCCTGGATAAGTCCAATCACATTCTGCATATAATTCAGGTCTGAATCCTGACATACTTCACCGCGAATTACCGCCCATTTATCTGTCCCCTGTAACATTTCAAACAACTCATGTTTTTCCCGTCCAAGGACTTTTCCCAGACTGTTCCCCACCAGAGACTGCATATATGCATTATTTTTTTCTCTGTCGCAAAACACGAGTTTCAAGCCGTCTGGAAAACCATTCACATGATGCCGCCCCCTGGAAACCTTCAATTCCGCATTTTTTGCCCCGAATATTACATAGAATAAAGACGGGCGGCAATTCAAATCTCTATAATAAGGTCGTTCACAATTCATATTACGCACTCCTCAATTCTATTTGCAAATATATTCAGGAACAGATCACAAATAACTCCCCAATTCGACCTGTGAACTGTTCCTAATAACTTATACCCCTTGCCAGCCTATTGCTCCAATTACAAATTGTATAAACAAATGCTCTAATACCTTCTTACAACCTTCGATCATTTTCTCATACTGTGCATCACAGCTTTCTGTATATACAAACAGTCCCGCATCGTTCTTCTCAGAAAACTGTTCGCTGTTTTCTCTCGCAAAAGCACGTTCTAAACTGTACTGTCAACCCGCGAACGCGCAGAAGGGCCGCACCGATATCTGTGTCACCTTTCCCTCCTCCTCACTGAACCAGATGCTGATATTGCCAAAGCCATCGCCAGTAATCAGGCAATTATCCGTTTCTCCATAAGGGGACGCATAAAACCCGTATGCTGTCAATTTCTCCCATGCGCTGTCCACACTAATGCCAGGATACAGACCAAAGATCGTCACATCCTCCACCTTTTCATTGTGATAATCCAGTAGGCCCGCATTCAGATGCTCAAAAGAAAATATTTCCTGTCCGTTCCACAAGCCGACCTGCGCTTCATCAAAATCCTCATAAGGCTGCTGTATCTCCACCCCGTACCGCTCTGAAAGCAGACTCTCTGCCGCGTCAGGAAACAAGTCTTCCTCAAGTATCAACAATCCCAGATCCGCCTCCGTATCTGTGCGGTTCTTTCCAGCTTCATCCGCAATACGCTTTAAATAAGCAGGCGTGAGATCCGCAAAGGATTCATATTCCATTGGCTGATAATCGATTGTTATCTCATTTGCTCCCTCCATAAGAGACTGGTACCATGTCTCGTAATCCGCCACATTATATTTGTAATCGGAAAACTCGTAGGAGGCTCCTGCTCCCTCCTGAATATTATAGAGTACCCCGTCGCCGTCACTGTCCAGCTCGTCGGGAAAAGCCTGTCCATCAGGCCACTCCCCCGAAATATCCTTACTCCATGTATCCACATAACCGATTTGCACATACGTATCACTGTCGGCTTGATACTGATACAGTGCAAAAGGCCAAACATCGCCTCTTGTATGATTATGTGAAGCCTCCGCTTTTATGATGCCGTTGTCATAATAGGCAATGGCTGGAAACGCAGTAAACTCTCGCTCTAACTGCCCTGCTTCCGGGTCAAAACCGTACACAATCTCCACCATGCCTGCCATGGTGGCATTGGAGTAGCTGACAATGAGTTCCTCCATGCCATCCCCGTCAATATCTGTGATCGCAAAATGATTGTCCCGCATCTCCCCAAAACCTGCATCGAGAGACGAAGTATCCAGTTCCCCGTCAGGCAGCTGTCTTGCCGCTATGATCTGAGAGAGCACACCTCCATAATAGTGTCTGATCTGCTCCTTCCAAAGCTCCTGCCCGCTTCCGCCAGAATTCTCTTCTGTTTCTGGCTCAGCCCCTGTATCCATGGACTCCTCGACTGAGTTTCCACCCTTTTCGGTTGCAGCCAGCTCCTCTGCAGGCACAAAAGCATCATCCTCCGTTGACTGCCCCATTTCCTTGAATGGACTTCTCCCCTCTTCTGACTCCTTTGCACTGCATCCCGTAAGAACCATTGTGCCGGCGCAAAGCCAGGCGACAGCAGATATACCTGTTGTTTTCCTTCCATTCTTTTTCATAATTACTCCCCCTTTTCATCCATTCCAATTCCATCACTACGCAAAATGTCATGCGTCAATGCATCTTGTTTTCTGTTTCTCATTCTGTCATTATATCAGCTTTATCAAATATCTTCAATCATTCATTTGTTCTGCACAATTATACTATAAACAAATAGTACTTGTCGCACTCCATCTGATTCTGGAAACTTTATTGATATCTTCCCTCCCTCTATTGGGGCTTGTATTATCCTACTATATCCACTAAAATAATAATGAAGTTTCATATATCTATACTGAAAACAAACCAAAACTTTTGCCAAACGAGGAGTGATATTATGACACTAAAGGAACTTGAAATCGGAAAATCCGCCGTTGTAAGAAACGTCGGCGGCGAAGGCGCCCTGAGACAGCATTTTCTGGACATGGGAGTGATTCCAGGCGCAGAAGTCACTGTTGTAAAGCTTGCACCGCTGGGTGATCCTATTGAACTGCGTATCCACGGCTATGAACTCACGCTCCGTCTCGCAGATGCCGCACAAATTACTGTGGAACCAATTCCATTAAGTATCAAATCTAAGAAAACGACACCAAAAAAGACATTACATCCCGGATTCGGTGAGGAAGGAATTTTTCATCCAAAAGGCAGTGGTGATTCCCTCCCATACGGAACAAAGCTGACCTTTGCACTGGTAGGCAACCAAAACTGCGGAAAAACCACATTATTCAACCAGTTGACCGGATCCAAACAACACGTCGGAAATTTCCCCGGTGTTACGGTAGACCGAAAAGACGGCGTAATACGCGGCAACAGCGATACAGAAATCACTGACCTCCCAGGTATTTACTCGATGTCCCCCTATACCAACGAAGAGCTGGTATCACGCGATTTTGTGCTAAATGACCATCCGAAAGGCATCATCAACATTGTCGATGCCACAAACATTGAACGAAATTTATATCTTACCATGCAGCTGCTCGAGATGGACGTTCCGACTGTGCTGGCGCTTAACATGATGGACGAAATGGCAGGCAATGGCGGAACTGTCGATGTAAACACCATGGAATCCCTGCTGGGTATCCCTGTGGTACCAATCTCAGCTGCCAAAAACCAAGGTGTGGACGAGCTGATCAAACATGCCGTCCATGTTGCAAAATATCAGGAAAAGCCGCTCCGCCAGGACTTCTGTGACCAAAACGACAACGGTGGAGCTGTGCATCGCTGCCTCCATGCGGTTGTTCACCTGATCGAAGACCACGCATCACAGGCAGGGCTTCCCGTCCGCTTTGCAGCCAGCAAGATTATTGAAGGTGACAGCCTGGTACTGGATCTGCTGAAACTCGACCAGAACGAACAGGAAATGTTGGAACATATTATCCTTCAGATGGAAAAAGAGCGCGGGCTTGACCGCAGTGCAGCTATGGCGGACATGCGTTTTGCCTATATCCACAAGGTCTGTGACCAGTGTGTCACCAAGCCCCACGAAAGCAAAGAACACCTGCGCAGCCAGAAACTCGATCAGATCCTCACAGGAAAATATACTGCCATTCCAGTGTTTGTGGCAATTATGGGACTCGTATTTTTCCTGACATTCAATGTGATCGGTGCGTGGCTGCAGGATTTGCTTGCCAGCGGTATTGAACTTCTTGCGGGTTTTGTTGACAATGTCATGACAGCTGGAAATGTCAACAATACTATTCACAGCCTAATCATTGACGGCATATTTGAGGGAGTCGGCAGTGTTCTCAGTTTCCTGCCCATCATCGTAACCATGTTCTTCTTCCTCTCTATGCTGGAAGACAGCGGTTACATTGCACGTGTTGCATTCTTCATGGACAAGCTGCTTCGAAAAATCGGATTGTCCGGACGCAGCATCGTACCAATGCTGATTGGCTTTGGATGCACTGTGCCTGCAGTCATGTCAACCCGCACTTTACCTAGCGAACGCGACCGCAAAATGACCATTCTGCTTACACCATTTATGAGCTGTACTGCCAAACTGCCAATTTACGCATTTTTTGTCAATGCTTTCTTCCCCCGACAGAGCGGACTGATCATGACAGGCCTGTATTTATTAGGCATATCAATAGGGATCCTTGTGTCGCTCATTTTCAAGAAAACAGTATTTAAAGGAGAAGCTGTACCTTTTGTCATGGAGCTTCCCAACTATCGTATGCCTGGCACTCGCAATGTAATGGTACTCCTGTGGGAGAAAGCAAAGGATTTTCTGCAGAGAGCTTTCTCTGTCATATTGATTGCTACAATTATTGTATGGTTCTTACAGAGCTTTGACTTTCATTTCAATATGGTTACGGACTCACATGACAGTATTTTGGCTGCAATATCTGGTTTACTTGTACCGCTCTTCAAACCGCTTGGTCTGGGAGACTGGCGCATCTGCACTGCACTGATCAGCGGCTTTATGGCAAAAGAGAGTGTCGTCTCTGTTCTGGAAGTGCTGTATGGCAGGGAAGGCGGTGTGACAACTGCTATGAGCTCATTAGCTGCTTCCTCTCTGCTCGTATTCAGTCTCCTATATACCCCCTGCGTGGCAGCCATCGCTTCTATAAAGCGAGAATTAGGGCGAAAATGGGCACTCTATGTCGTTCTCTGGCAATGCATCATTGCTTGGATAGCTGCATTGCTTGTGCGATTGTTTTGTCTTATCATATTGTAGTGCATTATTTGACAAAAGGCCACCGCATACAGGTGGTCTTGAAATTTACTTACATAATCCTTAATCTCTTGATATTTTAACAACAAAAAACCCCAATTACTGGGGTCTTAAGAAGGCGACTAACGGATTTGAACCGATGATCAGGGAGTTGCAGTCCCACGCCTTACCACTTGGCTAAGTCGCCATATTCTATAATATTCAAAACAACAATATTCTATGACAAAAATATTATATTTATCAACTCCCCGAGTAGGGCTCGAACCTACAACAACTCGGTTAACAGCCGAGTGCT
>CAMWLE010000096.1 GCA_947175015.1 uncultured bacterium | reverse complement strand
CCTTCATGGAGCAGGGCAAAAGCGTTCCATGCTACAAAAGCTTCGTCCTGGTGCATGCCCCCCGGCACGCTTCCCAAAGCCACAAGACGAAGTGCCCCCCCCCAAAATGAGAATGAACAGTATCGGTAAAATGGAACGAATTTTTGAACTCATGTATGGAACCTCCTATGTAAAGTTCCCGGTGCGGTCCGGTGCAGACAGTGTCAGGGATTGCCGCGCTGCTCTCTTGTAGAATAAGCAAGGGGGCTTATTCGTACTGCGCGGTTTCCACAAGGCAGGTTTCTGGCCTTTCACAGTAAACTTTCTGGTGGATGCCGTGGGAACTTTTGGCCAAGTAGAAATTGATATGACAGTTATAGCATATTTTTTCCTTAAAATCTATGAGTTTTTTATAAAAAGAGTGGCTGATATTTCCTGAAAGTGTTATAATCATAATGTTTACAGTTTTGGAAAGGATAGGAAGTAATGGAAAAAATTGCGGTATTGATTCCGTGTTATAATGAAGAACACACGATTGAAAAGGTAGTGCGGGATGTACGGGAGGCTTTGCCGGAAGCAGTGGTCTATGTGTATGACAACAATTCCACAGACAGGACGGCGGAGCTTGCGCAGGCTGCCGGAGCAGTACTGCGTTATGAGCACAAACAGGGCAAGGGAAATGTAATTCGCAGGATGTTTCGGGAGATTGATGCGGAGTGTTATCTGATGATAGACGGAGATGACACTTATCCATTGAATTGTGCAAAGGAAATGACGGACAAGGTGCTTTCCCATAATGTGGATATGGTGGTGGGGGACAGGCTTTCTTCCACTTATTTTTCGGAGAATAAACGGCCTTTTCACAATTTTGGCAACAGCTTCATGCGTTATGGAATTAATAAGTTGTTCCGCACAGATATCAAGGATGTTATGACGGGATACAGAGCGTTCAGCTACGAATTTGTGAAGACATTTCCTGTGGTTTCCAAGGGGTTTGAGATAGAGACAGAGATGACCATTCATGCAGTGAATTACAATATGCAGGTGGAAAATATGGTGGTGGAGTTTCGCGACAGGCCTGAGGGCAGTGTTTCCAAGCTGAATACTTACAGTGACGGACTGCGGGTTATTCGTAAAATGATGCAGTTGTATCGGAATTATAAGCCGCTGCAGTTCTTCGGGATTATTTGTGCGATATTGATTCTGGCAGCATTGTTGCTGATGATACCTATTTTTAAGGTATATCTGGAAAGCGGTCTTGTGCCCCGATTCCCGACTTTGATTGTCTGTGGCTTTATGGTTCTGGCGGGGATTCAGTCCTTTTTTGCGGGAATGATTCTGGAGGTTATGGCCGCGAAGGACAAGCGTGATTTCGAGTATCGTTTGATTGAGATCAGTGCGGAGAAGAGACAGAAGTGAATGTGAAATCATAAAATGAGAAGGTGCGCTCTTGGAAAAAAATCGTTTGCTGTCAAAACCAATTGCATATTTGCTGTTTTGCTTCCTGGGGGCGTTGTTTATGTTCTGTCTCCTGACGGAAGGAGACTTGGCGAGACAGGGGAATATTCTGTGGACGCAGGGTTACCTTGTCAGGACATTGGGGATAAGTCTGCTGGCAGGGGGAGGACTGGGTGCCGTAATATGTTTCTGTATATATAAGTGGAATGTTCACGGGTATGTGCTTGAGCAGCGTATGGCCATAGAGAGAAAAGGGGAAGTAGCTGGCGGGAAAGTTATTGGAGATGAGACTTTCAGAGAGAAAGCTCTTGGAGATGGGTCCGCAGATAGGCTTGGAGTATGGCTTTTGGGCAGGACGAAGGGGGAATACGGCTGGGGGAAGGTGTTCCGGGTGAGCATGGCATTGTCGTTTTGTGCCTGGATTCCTGCATTTCTGGCGTACTTTCCGGCTATTTGTGCCTATGATGTAGTCTATCAGACAGGGCAGATTGTGGAAAATTATTATATCGATCATCATCCCATTTTCCATACGCTCTTGATAAAGTGTGCAATGATGCTGGGCGAGAATGTGTTGGGCAGTATGAACAGGGGGATTGGATGTTATACCCTGTGTCAGATGTTATTTCTGGCGTCTGCTTTTGCTTTTGGGATTGCGATGTTATGGCGGCGAAATATAAGGCGTATTTGGCTGGGCCTGGCACAGTTATTTTGTATGTGCTATCCATTTCATTGGTATATGAGTGTCAGCATGACAAAGGATACTGTGTTTGCTGCTTTTTTTCTGATTCAGTTGACGGCGCTTTGTGAGATGATGTGCGGCCATAAGAGCAAGACAGGCTGTGAGGCCATGAATGACGGTAAGAGCAAAAAAAGCCATAAGGATGTATGCAAGAACATCGGGATGGAGCTGTTGTTTTTTATAGCAACAGTAGGTATGGTGTTATTCCGCAATAATGGAAAGTATGCGTTCCTGGTTTTTATTGTGTTTCTTGCTGCGGCTGTGTTGTTGGGAAAAAAGCGGCGTTTTTGGGGCAGATTGCTGTTGTGGTCATTGGGAGCTCTGGTGACTGGTGTTGTGTTGCTTCAGACGGTGTTTCAGATTATGGATGCCGAACAGGGAGACCGGAGGGAGATGTTAAGCATTCCCATTCAGCAGTTGGCCAGAACTATGGTATATCATGGCGGTGTCGGTGTACTGGCGGAGGATGATAATACCATGAAAGAGGCGGATAAGGCATTGGTCAATGATTTTATTCTCAATGAGGCATATCGGAATTACAGGCCGGATTTTGCCGATCCGGTGAAAAGTAATACCAATACGTATGTGGCAAGGTTTCGGGCAGGGGAATTTATCGGTACGTATTTGGGGTTGTTTCTTCAGTATCCCGGAGATTTCCTGAATGCGGCATTGGCGGTTAATGCAGGGTATTTATATCCGGGGGATATAAGTCATGCCTATATAAATGCGCAGGAAGGACAGGCGGCCGGAGGAGGATATGTACAGACACGTTGGGAAGAGGAAACGCTGAATTCCAGAGGAATATATAAAGCATCCAAATGGCCGGGACTTTTTGAGGTTATGGAACAGTGGGCAGATGAAAACGCTTACTTAACATTGCCGGTTCTGAAATATTTATTTGTGCCGGGGGTAGTGATCTGGCTGTATCTGCTTCTGCTTGGCAGCAGGCTTGTGAAGCGGGAGTTTGGGTTGTGCATGCCGCTTTTGCTGGTATTGGGATATTTTCTGACGTTGTTGTTGGGACCTACCGTACAGCTTCGGTATATTTATCCTGTGATGATTGCATTTCCTTTTCTGCTGTTGTGGCCGGGGAAGAGCTGCGGTTTATCGCAGCAAAGCAGTGTGGAAATAACTTGTAGTGAGGGCGGTGAGGATGATAGATAAACTGATAATCGGGGCGGGGCTGTATGGATTGTATGCGGCGCTATATTGTGCGAAAAAGGGTCAGCAGGTTACGGTGCTTGAGATGGATGATGCGCCTTTTGCCAGAGCTACTTATATCAACCAGGCCAGAGTGCATATGGGGTATCATTATCCTCGTTCCCTGGCAACGGCGATGAAAAGCGCCGGTTATTTTAAAAGGTTTGTGGAAGATTATTCTTTCTGTATTCTCTTTGATTTTCAGCAGATTTATGCGACTTCCCAGCATTTTTCCTGGACAGATGCCAGGGAATTTCAGAAGTTTTGTCGGGATGCGGGGATTCCCTGCGAACCTTTGCCGGTGGACAGATATTTTAAAGAGGGCAGTTGTGACGGGGCTTTCCTGACGAAGGAGTATACGTATGATGCACATATTTTGAGGGATTATTTCCTGGAAGAGTTGGGAAAATATGCAGGGGTGAAATTGCTTTGGGGCAGGGAGGTACACCGCATCATAAAAAATGAGGACAATTATGAGATTTATGCGCTGCATCAGGGCGTGGAGGAACGCTTTGAGGCTCCTTTTGTACTGAATGCAACTTACGCTTCGGTGAACCAGGTGCTAAAGCAGATTGAAGTGTCGGAAGAGGCAAAGGAAAGAACCTTACCAACAGGAACCAATGAAGCAGTATTGACAGAAGGAACCGGGGAAGCAGCATTGTCAGAAGGAACCAAGGGAATATTGCGGCCGGAGCCTTTTGGTATTAAGTATGAGTTGTGTGAGATTATTCTGTGCAGAGTAAATGACGCTTTCAGGAATATTGGTCTGACGGTGATGGATGGTCCCTTTTTCTCTATTATGCCTTTCGGCAAGACGGGATATCATTCGCTGACTTCTGTGACATTTACGCCTCATAGGACAAGCTTTCATAGTGTGCCGCAGTTTCCCTGCATGGAGGGCGGCGCGTGTAGGGGCGGACTGTTGGGGAACTGCAATGACTGTGAGAACAGACCGGAGAGCGCATGGGAGTATATGTCGGCATTGGCGAGAAAGTATGTCAGGGAGGAGTATGGATTTGCATATGAAAAGTCGTTATTTTCTATGAAGCCGATTTTGAAGGCCTCAGAGATAGATGACTCCAGACCGACGGTGATTCGATATGCCAGCAGGAAACCGGTGTTTTTGAGTGTATTGTCAGGAAAGATTAATACGGTGTATGATCTGGATGAATTCTTGGATTGTGACTGAGGTGACAGGAAGTGTGTCTGAAGGGATAACAGAAAACGTAATTAGGAGTAAAGATAAAGTGGCAGAGAATAAAGAGAAGAATTTCGTGTCTTGTGTGGTATACTTGCATAATGAGGGAAAAGAGGTAAAGGAGTTTCTCGCTAAAATCTGCGGGGTGATGCAGGAGCATTTTGAGAAGTTTGAGATTGTGTGTGTGAATGATGGATGTGTGGATGATACAGTGGAACAGGTGGGAGCATTTTTGGCGGATGAAAAGGAGAAGCCTGTGGTCAGCATGATTCATTTGAGCTATTATCAGGGTGTGGAGAGCGCCATGAATGCAGGCAGGGACTTGGCTGTGGGGGATTTCCTGTTTGAATTTGACAGATGTGAGTTGGACTTTGATCCTTCCCTTATCTTGCAGGTATATCATCGAGCATTGGAAGGATATGATGTGGTGGCAGCAGCGCCGAAATATGATGTATCATTGACATCAAGGTTATTCTATCTGGTATATAATTGGGGGAGCCGCTACGGAGGGAAAATCAGGCAGGAACGTTTCAGGCTGATATCCAGACGGGCGATTAACCGGGTAAATCAGATGAATACCTATGTTCCTTATCGCAAGGCCATGTATATGAACTGCGGACTGAAAACGGATACCATCTGTTATGACAATAAGGAAATGGTGAAGAAACATCATAACCGAGAAGAGAGAGGAAACAGGAATACGCTGGCGGTGGATACATTAATTATTTTTACGGATGTGCTGGAAAAGCTGTCCCTGACGGTGAGTGTGATATTGTTTGGGGCGCTGATGGTGATGTTTGGATACCTGGTTTATTCCATATTCAGCAAAGTGCGTCCTGTGGAAGGCTGGTTATCCATTATGGCATTGATGTCTTTTGGCTTTTTTATGATGTCTGTGATGTTGACGTTAATTTTGAAATATTTATCTGTGCTGTTGAATATGGGATTCAGACGGCAACGCTATGTGATAGAAGGAGTGGAAAAACTGACATAATGATGGTGACGATTATTTTTCCTGTGTTAAATGAGAGATTGCGGTTAAAAAAAGGGATAACCCGGACAGTGGAATATTTGGAGAAAATAGGATTTACGGAGTATGAGATTATTATTGTGGACAATGGATCGGAGGACGAGACCCCTCAGATTGCCGCCGAATTATGCAAAAAGTATGCGCGGGTCAGTTATGAGCGAATTTCGGTGAGAGGAGTTGGGGCGGCATTCCGCAGAGGTGTAAAGTGCAGCCATGGCGAGGTTGTGGGATATATGGATATTGACCTGTCCACGAATATCAAGCATTTGGGTGAGGCAATCCATATTTTTCAGACACGGCCGGAGGTGGCGTATATTAACGGAAGCCGTTTCGCCAGAACATCCGATACGAAGGGAAGGAAGTGGTATCGCAGAATCACGTCCCAGGGATTGTTGATTTTGTTGAAATGTTTTCTGGGGATGCAGTCTACAGATGCCATTTGCGGATTTACTTTTGTGCGCCGGAAGACTGCCATCTCTCTTATAAAGGGCTGCAGTAAGGATAATGGGTGGTTTTATATGATTGAGTTCCTGCTGCGTGCGGAGAAGCGAGGCGTAAAAATTCTGGACTATCCGGTGGAGTGGCAGGAGGATTACAATACCACAGTCAAGTTGTTTCGGACCATATGTAATTATCTGGTGCAGATTGGAAGATTGTTTTATGAATTTAATATCAAAAGGCATATTTAAGTGCTGTAGTAAATTGTTTGTGCCGCTGTTGGCTGCATGACGGGAAGTGGGAATATCAGGAAACAGGGAATATGAAATGAAAGGGTAGTTACTGTTCGTAGTTTTGCCATAGGAGAGAGCGGATGGTGACTTGGGTGGATGGCATGAGTGAGATACGGATTAAAAGGATAGATTTGACCAGGGATTATGAGGCACATCGGGACGAATATCAGGAGGCAATGGAAAGGGTATGCCGGGAAACCGCTTTTTCCGGGGGGAAATATGCCGATGCTTTTGACCGGGAATTTGCAGCGTATGTGGGTGTGCCATATGCCTGTGGGGTGAATAACGGAACTTCCGCCCTTCATCTTGCCATGCTGGCGCTGGGAGTTGGGGCTGGGGATGAGGTGATTGTGCCAGCCAATACTTATATTGCCACTGCATGGGGGGTATCTTATACAGGAGCCACACCAGTGTTTGTGGACTGTACCCCGGATACATGGGAGATCGATCCTGAGAAGATAGAAGCGAAGATTACCTCCAGGACAAAGGGTATCATTGGTGTCCATCTGTATGGGCAGCCCTTTGATTATGCAGGGGTAAGAGCTGTTGCCGAAAAACATGGGCTGTTTGTGGTGGAAGATTGTGCACAGGCGCATGGTGCGAAGTTCCAGGGCAAAAATGTGGGTTCTTTGGGGGAAATGGGATGTTTCAGTTTCTATCCGGGTAAGAACCTGTATGCTTTTGGTGAGGGCGGCAGCATTACCTGTAAAGAAGAATCCTATTACAGGCATATGACCAGATTGAAAAATCAGGGTTGTGATATTAGATATTATCATGATGAGGTTGGTTATAATTATCGGCTGGAGGGATTGCAGGGGGCGGTTTTGAGCGTCAGTTTAAAGTACTTGCCTCAGTGGACCGGGAGACGTCAGGAAATAGGGCATCGTTATCTGCGGGAGATTACCAATCCATTCATTATCATGCAGGCGCATCCGGAACATACGGAGTCCGTGTTCCATTTGTTTGTAATTCAGGTGGAAGAGAGAGAGAAGTTCCTGACGTATATGGCGGAGGCAGGTGTGGAATGTAATTTACATTATCCCGTACCCTGTCATCTGCAAAAGGCGTATGCGAATCTGGGATACAGGAAAGGGGATTGTCCCAATGCGGAAACGTTGGCAGAGCATTGTGTGACATTGCCGCTGTTCCCTGAGATGAGGGAGGAAGAAGTTGCGCAGGTCATCAAATTGTGCAATGAATACGGCGCATAGGATGTACTCCGGTATGATACAGATACAGGCCATAAGCTGTTGTCTCCGCCTGGAAATGGGCAGAAGCAGAAGTATATACTGCCTGCGGCTGGAGCCGGATGACAGCAGAGCATGCGGTTCAAAAGGGTTGTTTCAGCAGGGGAGAGCTGTCGCGTGACTGACTGGCCTGTATGGAAAGAGAGGTATTCTTATCTATGGAGAAATATGTGGATGAAGCAACAGGCATTTATCTGCGGCGTATGACCTATGATGACACCGATGCTATTATAGCATGGCGAAATCGTGATGAGGTGCGGCGCAGATTTATATACCAGGAACCGTTTACCAGGCAGGGGCATGAGCTTTGGATAAAAAATATGGTGGAAACAGGCCGGGTAGTGCAGATGATGATTTGCGATCTGGCCACGGAGGAAGCACTTGGAAGCGTGTATATCCGGGATATTGACAGGCAGCATAACAAGGCGGAATATGGTATTTTCATTGGAGAAGCACAGGCCAGGGGCAGGGGTGTGGGTACTGCGGCGGCGAAACTGATGCTTCGTTATTGTTTTGAAGAGGAAAAGCTGCACAGGATATATCTTCGTGTGCTGGCTGACAATCATCAGGCCATACGCAGTTATGAGAAGGCAGGATTTGTAAAGGAGGCGTGCCTGAAGGATGATGTGCGCATTGAAGGAACATATCGCGACATTGTATGGATGGCGGTTGTGGAAAGTGAGGGAAGAATTTACACACTGAGGAATGCCTGAAGCGGCATGGGTGTAGAGTAACTGCACTCTGAAAAACACAAGTGGATGAATTGAAGCAGGACAGCATTTTTCAAAGGGACTTGTGAAGATCGCAGATGGGTAGATGGGAGTTGGTATGATAAAAGTATCTTTTGTAATTCCGTGTTATCGTTCAGAACAAACGTTGCCTCATGTGGTGGCGGAGATTGAAGAAAAAATGCGTACCATGAGAGAGTACGAGTATAATATCATTTTGGTGAATGACTGTTCCCCTGACAATACCATGGGAGTGATTCGCGAATTATGTGCGGGCAATCAGAAGATTCGGGGGATTGGATTTGCTCGGAATTTCGGCCAGCACTCGGCATTGATGGCAGGGCTTAGGTGTTCTGACGGAGATTATGTGGTGTGTCTGGATGATGACGGACAGACGCCGGCGGATGAAGTGGACAAGCTTCTTGGAAAGCTGGAGGAAGGGTATGATGCCGTTTATGCCCAATATGACCATAAACAGCATTCTGCATTTCGTAATCTGGGCAGTAAGGTAAATGAGCTTATGACGCGTATGATGTTGGGGAAACCTTCGGAGCTGTACCTTTCCAGCTATTTTGCGGTGAAGCGGTTTGTGGTGGAGGATATGATACGTTATGAGAATTCATATCCCTATGTGATCGGACTTGTGCTGCGTGCGACCAAACATATTGCCAATGTGCCTGTGAATCACAGGGAGCGTGAGTCGGGGGCTTCCGGCTATAATCTGAAGAAATTAGTGTCATTGTGGTTCAATGGATTTACGGCATTTTCTGTGAAACCGCTGAGAATTGCCACGGCAGCAGGCGGAGTGAGCGCTGCGGCAGGATTTTTATATGGGATTTATACCATCATCAAGCGTTTCTTAAATCCTGCGGTGCCCATGGGGTTCAGCGCCATCATGACGGCTATTGTGATTTTCGGCGGAATGATTATGTTGATGTTGGGGTTGATTGGAGAGTATATCGGACGTATCTATATCAGCTTGAATAACTCGCCCCAATATGTCATACGGGAGAAGATAAATCTGGACTAGCGGAGGGAAGGTTTCATGGAGAAATGGAAGGATTGGTGGAAACGGGATGAGAGGGGAATCCTGCTTGTGAAATCATTGCTCCTGGCAGTGCTTCCCCTGGTGTGCTGCCTGGTGTACTGCGCAGGAAAGGGAAGAGGATTGGGGGAGGTTTATCTGCCTGATTCAGAGTGGAATGATGAGTTGTTTTATTATAAACAGGTAGAAGGGATGATAAGTCACGGATATCCTTTGGGATATTTCGGATTTAATGAGAGCCATGCACTGAAGCTGTCATTTGCGGCATGGAGTCCGGTACTGGTATTTCCATGGGTGATCTGGGGGAATTTGTTTGGCTGGAGTCTGATGGCGCCGATTTTCTGTAATATATTTCTCATGAGCCTTTGCTGTTTTCTGTTTGTGTGGCTGGTGCGGCCGTCCTGGAAACAGCTTGGCATTTTGGCGGTTCTGTTTTCTCTTTATACGCCGTTTGTGCGTTATATGCTTTCGGTTATGCCGGAGGTAATCTGTTTCAGCATGTTGATTCTGTTCTATGCGCTGGCAATCAATTATCTGCGGTGTGAAAAAGGTTACAAACTGGCGTTATTGTTTCTGATTGCCGGTGTGATGACGCTGATGCGGCCCTACATGCTGCTGTTTTTATTGCTGCCTGCCTGGTTCTGGATACGTAAAAGCAAATGGAAGGGGGCTGTGGGGGCCTTGGTGATTATGGCTGCCGTGTTGGGATTGTACGCATATATTAAGCATATGTACGGCGCAGAGTATTTCGCACCATTGTTTTTTACGGATTGGGTTACGGCTTTTTTTGAACAGGGATTCATTGGGGGTATTCGGTATGGGGCGGGAAAGTTGTATTATATGGGGAAGGATTTTCTGCAGCATACCAGGCAGGGGTTCCGCACAGGTTTGGCTTCCGGTGCGTTCTTTGCAGGTTATTTAGTGTGTATGTTTGTGCTGATAGGGAAGAGTCTGCAAGACTACCTGGCCTTGCGCAAGCAAGGCCATGCGTTGCGCAAGCAAGGGCATGCGTTGCGCAAG
>CAMWLE010000095.1 GCA_947175015.1 uncultured bacterium | reverse complement strand
TGACCAGTCAATAGGTTTATAATTGCGTTCCATAATGTTCTCCTTTTTTGATATTATGGATAGTATACACCAAGAAAAGGAACAATTCGTACCAAAATAAAACCGCCCAGTGCTACCAACACTGAACGGCTTAAAATAGACACTAGCCCCGAAAGATACTAATGTACGTTCAAAAAATATTGTATCATCTTCGGGGACAGCTTGCAAGTGGTTATTTCCATTTTGGAAAGAGCCACAGGCTGTTATTTTTATACTTATTTTTAAGGAGGATGATATTATGAAGATTGAAAAAAGAGGCCCGGGCAGCTACCGGGTAAGAAAGATGTACAAAGGGCAGATGTATACAGTCGCCTTTGACCACAAGCCCACCCAGAAGGAAGCCATGCAGGCCATGGCTGCGGAGCTGGACAAGGTGCAGGAAAAGCATAAGAGCATGGATTTCAGGGCCGCCGCCGGCGAGTACATAGAATCAAAAAGAAATGTGCTCTCTCCCACCACAATCAGGGGATACAACAGTGCGATGAAGACCATATCGAAAAAATTCCAGGACATAAACGTGCATGACATTACTGCGTTGGATATCCAGACGGAAGTCAACCGCCTGACGAAGGAACACAGCCCGAAGACCGTGCGCAATTACCACGGCTTCATATCTGCCGTTTTAGGGACTTTTTGCCCGAACCTTAAGATTAATACCACCTTGCCGCAAAAGCTCAAAAACGAGCCGTATATCCCATCTGACGAGGATATAAAAAGAATACTGGAATGCGCCAAGGATACAGAGTATGAGATTCCAATACTCCTTGCCTGCTATGGATTGCGTAGGTCAGAGATATGCGCCCTTACCCTGGATGATTTGGACGGTGATATTATCAGAATAAACAAAGCAAAGGTAATAAACGAAGACGCAAAGTGGATAGAGAAAACAACCAAGACAGCTTCCAGCACAAGGGAAATTGTGATTCCGATGGAAATAGCTGATAAAATCAGAGAAAAGGGATACATCTACAAAGGTCATCCGAACGTTATTGCGCGATTTCTGGTGCGGACCGAGGATAAGCTTGGAATCCCCAGATTTTCTCTTCATAAACTCCGCCACTATTTTGCATCCAAAATGAGTGCGCTGAATGTGCCCGAGGCGGACATAATGCGCATGGGCGGATGGGAAACTGACCACGTAATGAAATCTGTATATCGGCACTCCATGATGGAGAAAGAGGAGCAAGCGAAGAGGGACGCGGCAGAGAAGCTGCGAAATGTCCTTTTTTCTTAGAAAAGCTTGGACAAAATTTGGACAAAAAATATTATAAATTGCACTTATCAGGCATAATTTCAGATTATAAATTTGAGCATAGAAACAGCCGCAAACCATTGATTTCACTAAGAAACCACCGGATTTGCGGCTACGCATCAAAAAAGCGGGTGATGGGAATCGAACCCACATATCTAGCTTGGAAGGCTAGTGTTCTACCACTGAACTACACCCGCATACATCATAATATTTTCAATGCCCAGAACCGGAATCGAACCAGTGACACGAGGATTTTCAGTCCTCTGCTCTACCAACTGAGCTATCTGGGCTTTCTACATAAATCCTTGCATCACAACATAGACAATTCTACACGAAAACAATCCATTTGTCAAGAGGTTAATGTAAATTTTTTCTATAAATTTTACTTTATATCTTTCATCTTATTTTTCAGACACGTTCTGCTTGCTTACCTATCATTATGTTGTATTTTTAAGATTGCTTATAATACTGCAGCAGCAACCTGACCACACGGCTATAGCTCACCACCCCATCAGCTATCCCATTGACTTTCAGATTTGTATCAATAAACACATCTGCCGCTGCATCTACAATCTCTGTATCAATCAAAGCTTTTCCATTAATACGATCCCACTCTTCCTGCGTTACAAAAATGTTATCCGTCCACACCTGGTCATCAACCACCACCGGCGGCGCCAACGCTGCTGCCGCATCATACGCATTACGATTATTTTCCCATGCATGATACAAGTCATTGTTTAAATAATTCAGTACACTCAAATATCCTGCATATTGAAAAAAAGCATCCTCCGATTGAACACACGCCAAATAACCAATAAAATTCGCCTCATCCTCATAAATATATCCCCTCAGGTGTGCAAGCTCATGACACATAGTGGATGGAATGTTTAAGATATGCATGACATCATTATAATTTGCTTCCATGGAAAAAGGAAAATAGTAACCCTGCATATATTGCTGACACATGAAATCCGAGGACAACAATGCCTTAGGGCGAGGATAATAACCCTCCAACTGCGGATACGTTTCCCCAAGCTGCTGCATCAGTTCTCTTGCCATATCCGCCATGTCTAATATCGTACCATTCTTCCCCACACTTCCGGAATAAATCACCATACCATTTTCATCCCGTTCCATCACTTTAGCCAAACTGTTGCACTGCTCTGCTACCATATTATAAACTTGAATCAATTCGTCTAAAGTATACTCACTCTCATTGGCCCCAAAATAATGCTCTGAAAAAGTGGAGGCATGATACAGAATAAAGCAATTCAGTGTCATAATCAAGCTCACCAGAAGCAATGTCCATACAAAAAAAGTGTAAAACCTTTTGCTAAAACTTAGAAAGCTCCAAAATATTCCCCCCTTTTTTACATCTCCATCCTTTTTAGCACCCTCTTCTCCAAACACCTTCCCTTCCCTCAAAGAGTCCGCCTCTCCCAGAGCCTTCCCTCCCCTCAAAAAAATCCTGCTCACCAACATCCGGAAGCCTGCGACAATACCAATGCCCACCCATACAATCCCGAAAGCCAACGCCAGCACCACCAGCAACACTCCCACCGCAAGCAGCCACTCCCCCACTGAAAAAGGGAATAACCCTGTCAAACGTCCATAGGAATTTACCCATATAGGAAATACATGCGCAATATACCAATCTGAGAACGCAGCACTATTCCATGCAGCCGCATTCAATACCACTACCAATACCGCAATTGTGCCAAAAACAATCCTACGCCTCATCCGACTTGTTTTCTCTTTTCTTCTCTGCTTCTTTTTCTGCCTTCTTATGTTCATTCCCGCCCACCTTTATCGTTGACTTCTTCCAGATACCTGTCAAGTACAATACATACAGAATCACTGCAGCAATCCCATTACTTACCACTACGGAATACCACACACTGCGCACACCCATCATCAGTACTTCACCGCAGAACCACAATGTCAAAAAACGGAACACCCAAAGTCTCGCCGCACTCACCACCATAGTAATTTCCGTATGCCCTGTACCGTTAAACAGACCAACGGTGGCGTTATAAATTCCATTGGTAAAACACCAAAATGCCATAATACTCAGGAAATCCGCTGCCATGGCTATAACTTCCGCATCATCAGAGAAAATACCGACAACGACTGTGGATATTCTGTCTCTGGATAAAATCATACCGCCAATCAACAGAAACAAAACAGAAATCCACATAGCAGCACGATACCCTTCTCTGGCACGCATTTTCTGCCCTGCGCCCATATTCTGCCCTACAATGGTAGCCACAGCAGAGCCAATTCCATTGGTGGGAAGCGTAATGAGGCTATTCACCTTATTTCCGATACCATAAGCCGCCATAGCCTGGGTGCCATACACATATACATTTCTGCTCATAAGCAAGAAACCAAACTGCATGGTGCTTCCGCCAATGGCAGTAGGAAGTCCGATGCGCAGAATCGCCTTGATATTTTCACCTTCCAGTCTCATATGGCTTTTATCCAAATGTATATCATCTCTATGATTACACATCAGGATGAATGCCGCTGCCGCCGGAAGCAATTTTGCCAGCACTGTAGCCCACGCAGCTCCCCCTGCTCCCATATCGCACACCACAATCAGCAAAGGATCCGCACACATATTAAAAAGAATCCCCCCCAGATTCAACAGCATTGGCATCACTGTATCTCCCTGAGCCTGATGTATCGCGGAGAATATGTTGAGCGTAAACAAAAACGGCATATCCCATATCACAATACTAAGATAAATAACAGCATGAGACAGCGTATCTTCCTCTGCGCCAAGCCACCTGACAATGGCAGGTGTACCTATAAAACATATGGCTGCACAAATTACCGCAAATCCGATGGCGCATATGAATATCTGATTCGCCATACTTTTGGCCTTCTCTTTATTTCCTGCACCAATATATTGGGCGATTAACACGGAACCTGCCACCGTAATCCCGCTTCCGAAATTAATCACCACACTCTGCACCGGCGAGACCAGATTGATTGCTGCCAATTGTCCGGTTCCAAGTCTTCCCAGCCAATAAGTATCCGTCAAATTATACATGGTCTGCATAAAACTATTCACCATCACCGGAACTGCCAACGCCATTACCGCTTTCCATATATTACCATGTAGAATCAATTCCTGATTATACTTTGCAGCCTTTCCCATCCTGACTCCCATTCATCCCTTTCCGTATGCACACACTTCCTGTCCTACCGCCTCTGACAGCACAAACAATCAATGACACCACGCTTTCCTGCCATTTTCTGTGTCCAAAGAGAGATGTTTATAGTATATAAGTAAGAACGCAGCTCTCTGGCAACGAGAAACTGCGTCCATACATCATTCATGCAAGCTCAGTAACAGTTCAGATATCTGTTGAACTATCCCTAAGCTGATGCAAACCCTTCATTTATTGATAAGACATGTACTGCGAGAACTCCTTCCAAATACAGCAAATCCATGTCTTGCCCTGATTCAAAACAATCTCATTCCCATTCGCATCATAGAAAAGATTGGGCTCATAATTACTGTTGCGCTTCCAGGTTCCCTTAATCACCTTACCATTTGTGAACACATAAGCCTCTCCGCTGCCTGTCACACCAAATGCCAGGTAATCATAATTAGGATCATTCGGCACCCTTTCCTCTCCATGACAAACTTTAAATACCACATTTGTCACAGCAAGCTGCTCACCATTCATCTCATCCACCTGCGCTGCCCCATATTGGTAGCGATAATAAAGTCTATCGTCCGCATTATATGTAAAGTAGGCATGATTCTTCCCATAACCGCCGGAATTATCCGTCGTTCCTCCCGGATAAATCGTAGTAGCATCAGGATATTCCTCATAAGTTGACAGATAGCCATCCTGTGTAAAGGTAAATGCCTGTTCAAACCGATCCGTGTATTCCGTAGCATATCCTTTTAACTGTACATCCTTCTTATAACCCTCGATGAACAGATATCCTGTATGTTCCGAGTCATATCCGGGTCTGGAAATACGATCATAGGAATTAACTGCTCCATTATAAATTCCCTCCAAAGGGGTACTGATATTATCAATTTGATCCGAATTGATCAATTCTTCCACCCATGGCCTGGCCAGTCCCCAATTGCAATAGATGGAATCATATGCCATTGCTTCATACAGGTAATAATCACGGGCGCTGCGGACAGAACCAATATGATCCAAATCATCATAATCCTCAAAAAATCCCATCAATCGGGTAATACGCCCTTCCACCGGAGCCTCATAAATAATACTTGCCTTGGAGATACCATATTGCGGAAGTGATTGTTTGATATTGTTAATCATCACTGCCATATTTCTTCTCTGTACAACACTTGCATCCTTCCATTCACCGGTCAGATAGCTCTGCATCTTACCATCTACAATCTTCCGCTCCGTAATAGGGTGATTTTCGCCATTTGACATAAAACCGTTTTCCATGGTTGGTTCTTCTGTAAATTGCGGTTCTGCTGTGGATGCCGTTCCCGGTGTAGACGGTTCCTGTGTAGTTATTGTGACCGGCGGTGCTGCTGTCACAATGGGAGAAGGTAACTGATCGTCTCCGCAACCGGTCAAAATGCCTGCTGCTATTATGATTGCTGCTAATACTTTCTTTTTCATCTGGAATTCCTTTCCTTTCCTACTTTATACTAGATTCTATTTTAAACCTGAAATTCCCCTCTTGTCCATTCCTTTTAAGCAAAGTTAATAAATTCCTGTAAAAGTTCCTACTCCCCGTATCTTCGATACACTGCCTGAACACCTGTAACCTCCACAGTAATTTCCTGGCCTGCACCATCCTGACAGACAAATTCGTACTCTTTCATCTCGTGAAAGGATAATCCATCCAGTGTATTCCCCATGCCATCGGTCACACCCTCCGCCTGCATTTTGGCCAGAGCCGTCGCAATCAGCTCCGCAATCTTCAAGGCTCCATGATAAGATAAATGCAGAGTATCCTCTTCCACATTGGTTTCTCTATTATAAAGATGATAATTTTGTGCTACATAAGTTCTGCCTACCTGTGAATACCATTCACCAGTGAGCTTCCCCGTATCTACCAGAAATACCTCTTTTTCCGCCGCAAGCTCGCGTATGGAATCCATAAACGGTGCAAGCCCGCTGCCTGCCGGAACGTCATGCTCCCCTACTTCATTGCCGTCCTTATCCTTCCAGAATTTAGGACTCTGCATGGTCGTGACAAGGATAACAATTATCCCCTTTTCCCGACACTGGTCAATCATCTTCGTCAGGTACTCCACCATTTCCTCCTGATTGCTGTAGCTACGATCGTTAATCCCTGCCTGAATCAGGAAGTAATCCCCCGGCTGTCCATTTTGAATAACCCCCGGAAACGCCATCTCATACCAGCTCTTCGCATATGTACCGCCCCCAGCCAGATTTGTCACCCCATTTGCCTCTGTCACATACTGGCCGAACACCTGCCCCCAGCCAGTCTGAAAACTGCCGGGCTGTGGTTCCGCCTCCTCAATCGGATAATAATTGCTGACCGTAGAATCCCCTCCCAGATAAATATGAACCCTGCGTTCAACAATCTGAGGTGTCTTCCTCACTTCCACTGCAGCTAACGTAAAATCTTTCTCTTCCAAAGAAATCCTTGCTGTTCCGCCTTCAATAAATACATCCTCCATAAGATATGTATAAGGAAGAGTTCCAGTTCTCCCGCCTGTTCCCTGATTTCCCACATTTGTTCCCTGGGAAGCACCATTCAATTTCACAGTGGAACGCCCGGTTCCCGACAAAGGCTTCGTAATCTTAATATTGTAAAATCCATCTGGCAGCGCTACCACAAAGGAGTTGGCTGTCCCCCGCATACTGATACCGCCTGTTACATCAGCCACCGGCCCGTAAAATCCGTATGCTTCCTGTCCGGTATACTGATCTGCGGCAGCCACCTGAAAGGCTCCCTGGGATTCCGCCGGCTCGCAGTTTCCCAGGCAAAACCGCAACACCGGAGATACTTCCACCGCATCCGCATCCTGCAGATTCAGTCTGATTTTCCCGTCCGAATCCGCCTTCCTGTCCTCCAGGGTCATACTGCCGTCCCCATGCCGCACTGCCACTTGATACACTGTATCGGGCCCTGCATTTATCATACCGCTTACATCCACCTCCAGCACCTTGACACCTGCCAGCGCTTCCTGCACATAGACATAGGCCTCTGTATCCACCTCTCTGATACGGTTGAAATCCACCTCCCGCAATATTACAATCTCCGCCGCGGCAAGTTTTTCCAGCATTTCCGGACTTGGTTCATAATTTTCTTCTTTTGTCACAATAAATCGTTTCTCTACTGACACGCCATCCACCGTAGCACATACTGCGGCAAAAGTTGCCTGCCCCACCTTCATACGCACCTGAAGCTGCCCCTCTTCCACGGCCAGTTTCTCATGACTGAAGGCCCAATTTACCTCACTGCCGGGAGCCTCCATAGATTCACCATACTGATTCACCCAATTTGCCAGAGTAATCGCTGACCCTGTACCAGCCTGAATACTGTCTGGAAGCAGAATCTCAAAAGAGGAAACCCTTTCCGCCTCCCGAACATGCAATGTAACCGTAGCCGTTTCTTGATGCTCCCCGGTATTTCCATTTGCTGTTGCCTGAATCACGATATCTGTTCCGTTGATATCCCCAGCCACATAAGTATCGTCAATAGTAACAACACCATCGGCATTGATAGAAGCGCCGGAAACACTGGTAAGTATCTCCCATGTAATATCCGATACGGTCTGTCCGCCTTCCGCCTCCCCCATAATCACTGTATAAGGTGCCGTCTGCGCCTTCGTTCCCTCCTGAGGCGCATATATGTACTCCTGCCCTCCCGTAATCTTCATTGTTTCTTCCGCCCCTTCCTTTCCGCATGCAGTCAATAAGACCGCTGCCATCACCATCAGCCCATTGAATACTTTCCTCATTTTCTCATCCTTATCTCATGGCAAACCTCATATATGATGCCCAAACCCACACTCCAATTAATATACAGCCTGCCAGCTACAAATGAACCGCCCCACAGCAAACTAAGGGGTATCCGTCCCTGACTTCCTCCATCCAAACGCCGCAAGCGCCAGGTATAAACTCACAAAGGAAGACGCATACACATAACAACATGCCTCCATAGCCAAAACAGCAACCTTATTTTACCACACCTTTGCACCTGACACAAGCATAAAGCGTGTGAAAACGCCTCGCGGTGGCGCAGGTGTAAAAGTAACCCTATTCACATAACAATGGAGCCAGGTCACTGAGCTGTTACTTTTTCACTGACTGCGCCTAATCTGGAAATACGCATGCTCTTTTGATTGATCCGCATAAGCCCCAGGAACGGTCTTATTTCCGGTGCTGTCAAGGGTATATATCTCTGGTACAGGCACCTCCGTTGTCTCCGCTCCCAAATAGAAGCTTGTATTGGCAGGCTGATTATAGTGATTATTCTGCCAACAGACCGCTTCTCTATAAGTAGGGTCATGCATCAGCGTGGGCAGTCTGAATTCTGTCTCAATGGCGGTACTGTAAATACGCATCTCTGCGTTATCCGCTGTACGCACCACAAGTTCTTCCCGCCAATCTCCGAAAATATCCGCAATTAAACAGGTCTGCCCCTTTGTGCCCCCATTGGATGCACTGTCCCTGGCTGTGAGTATTGTGACAAGCTCCTTCTTCTCCCAATCCCATTTCAATATATTCATAGTGTGGGATTCATCATGATCCACAAGTTCAGCCAGCAAATCCCCATCCCAATACATTTTCATATTCATGGAACTGGGACAATTCTCACTTAACACCTCTCCCGAAAACGATTGCAGCGGTGTTCCTGTGGAACCCCAGAATTCCCATCCCCTGCTGGTGGGGTCAATATCTGCTGCCCGTGACCGCCCGGTATCCTTGGGTTTGGTCTGGCCAAACATGACTCCACCTGTCCGCCCGCTATGCAGGCCGATATTGATTGGCTGATTCGGCGTTTCCCGACATGCCCACACAAAATATTCATGACTGTCAGGACTCATGACTGCCACATCAAAAGCATCCCCATGTCCAAGTTTTACCCTGGTACCATCACTTTTCTCGGCCGTAACCACATAGAGAATGCTGCCGTCATCATCTATGGCAGCGCCTCCTGTAATAATTTCATCCTTTCCGTCATAATCCACATCCGCCACGGCAATGCTGTGATACCCTGTATTGTATATATTATCCAGAGCTTCCGTATTTTCACTGCCGGTACTCCATCTAACAGCAAATTCTCCATCCACGATATCATAAGCAGCCACTTTACAGGCAGCCCATGCTCCTCTGAAATGGACAATACTGGGTGTCTGTCCATCCAGATAAGCAATGCACAGAACATAATGACTTGCCCGCTTCACCCGCTTTCCCTTATCACTTAATTTATACCATGACTCCAACGGCTCTCTGGAAGGAATTAAATCTGTGCGTGCAATTTCTCTACCCGTCTCCCCCTCATACATGGACAAAAACTCAGGTCCCTGAGACAGATACGAACGATCTTTCATATGAATAACAGCGTCCTCACGAACACTATAATCCGTAATGCCATCTCCGTCTTCATCCCCTATCTGGTTGCCCTCACCATCAATGGTTCCTTCAAAAGAACGCATGACAATTTCCGCTTTTCCGTCCCCATTCACATCATACACAATGAAATTAAGATCTACGGTACAGATTTCATTTGGGCCGATATTAATGGTCCACATATGGGTTCCATCCAACTCATAAGCTTCTATCAACGGATACGCTACTCTTGTAGCCACATCCATATCCGCCGGCTCCCGCCTTACAACAATTTCATACTGCCCGTCACCATCAAGGTCTCCCACGGACGCATCATTAATATCATAATCCCCCACCTCGTACTGTTTGACGGGAACAGAAAGATAGTCCCCATGAAAGACAAGCGCCTCTGATGCCTCCCTTTCCTCTTCCTCGCCATTTCTCACAGGAATCAGCGTGTAGATTGGTGTTTCCTTTTCTTGTGACGTATAGGTAGTATCCAGATAATTTGTCACATTTGTGATAGGATTCTCATGCAACGCCACCCCGTTTTTATAAATACGAAAGCCTAAATTTTCCTCATCCGTTCCCAGGAAGC
>CAMWLE010000094.1 GCA_947175015.1 uncultured bacterium | reverse complement strand
GATGCAATCAGCCATTTGACAATATAGTAAAGCCCTAACAAAATTAATATCAGACTTCCGGCACATCCCTGGATTGTTACCGGGAGAAAGGGAATTAATTTATGCCCCAATCCCACGGACAGACAGGTTCCCAAAAGAGTGATCAGGCTTATAATTAAATTCTGCCAAAACCTGATACGGATTTGACGGATGCCATAGCTGATGCCTACTAACAGTGCGTCAAGACTTGCGGATATCCCGAACAGGAGAGAAGAAATCAACATAAGAATTCTCCTGTAATATTTTCTATTACTATATTCTCAGGAAGAAAAAAGGGTGATATAATAAAACAAATCTGACAGTAAACCCCCATGCAACGTGTTGCCCCATCTCGTATGAAAGTCTGGGGGCTATTGTGAAGATGCACACAAACCTGCAAGCCGGCACGTCGCCTTTGGAAAGCGGTTATGGCGCACTGCTGTCTTGCCGAATAAGCAAGAGAACTTATTCGGACTACGCGGTTTCCGCAAGGCTGGTGACTGGATTTTCACAGTCATGGAAGAATGAATATGAGGATTAGAATAAATAGTCGGAGTTGAAAAACAATAGGAGGTATTCATATGAGATTTGTATATCCGCAGGGGAAAAGGAAGGCATTGACTTTTAGTTATGATGATGGACAGAACTTTGACGAGCGCCTGGCCGAATTGCTGCGCAGCCATGGGATGAAAGGCACATTTCATCTGAATTCAGGGCGATTGGGGCTGCATCGAGGGGATGAAGTGTTTATCGGCAGAGAAGAAGTAAAGGAAGTGTATGCCGGGCATGAGGTGGCATGCCATGGGGTGGAGCACAGGAATCTGCCGACTATCACCAGGCAGCAGGTGATTCTGGAGATTCAGGAGGATAGGAAGGTGTTGGAGGAAGTTACCGGCGGTTTGGTGCAGGGGATGTCCTATGCTTTTGGCAATTATAATCAGGAAATTATGGATATTGCCAGGTCATTGGGGATAAAATATTCTCGTACAGTGCAGGATACCAAGAATTTTTTCCCGCCATCGGATTTCATGGCATGGCACCCTACCTGTCATCATAATAATGGTTTGCTGGAACTGGCAGACAGTTTTATTGATGTGGCGGGATATTATGAGCTGCCTGTGATGTATGTATGGGGTCACAGCTTTGAATTCGGGCGCACAGGAGATTGGAGTGTCATAGAAGCATTTGTGGATAAAATGGCAGGACAGGAGAACATCTGGTATGCTACCAATATGGAAATCTACACGTATATACAGGCTGTCAGGCAGCAGGAATTTTCTGCGGACGGTTTAACGATGTACAACCCTACCGCAGCCAGTATATGGGTGAGTACAAAGCAGGGTATAACGGAAGTAAAGCCACTGCAGTCCATAAAACTGACAATGTAACGCGGAAATCACTTGACAGTTGGCGGTGTGCAGATGTGATAATGAAGCAGCAGCCAGTATCAGGAAGTACGTGCTTGGCATGGCAAAAAAAGCTCGGCGGTGAAGCATGTGATTGGAAAGCGGAAAAAGAGGAATGTTGAAGCGTGTGCATGAAATAGCGAAGTGTGTGGCAGAATAAAACATAATTTAGGGAAAACGGAAGACAGAAGTTCGCAGATGAATGAAAGGTGTAGGTATTCATTATGACAGAAGAAATGACAATCATAGGCGAAGAAGCTTACAGGGTGGCAAAAGAGTTGTTGGAGACAGCAGGATTGGAGCAGGGGGAAATATTGGTAGTGGGCTGTTCCACCAGCGAAGTGGCTGGTGCAAGTATTGGGACTTTTTCAAGTCCGGAGCTTGCGGAAGTGGTCTTCGGCGGTATCTATCAGGCAACACAGGAGGCAGGAGTCTATCTGGCGGCACAATGTTGTGAGCATTTGAATCGGGCATTGATTCTGGAAAAAGAAGCAGCCGTAAGTTATGGATATGAAGTTGTCAATGTGGCGCCTCAGCCCAAGGCAGGAGGTTCCTTCGCCACGGCTGCATATAAAGCTTTTGAGAATCCGGTGGCGGTGGAGCATATCAGGGCCCATGCAGGGATTGATATAGGGGATACACTGATCGGAATGCATTTGAGGGATGTGGCGGTGCCGGTGAGGATTCGTACCGGTGAGATTGGAGATGCTCATGTGGTTTGTGCTCGTACCAGACCGAAATTTATTGGTGGTGTTCGAGCTGCATATGATGAAAACATATTGTGATGTTCATCTGAAAATGTAAGAATTTGCCCCATTCATTATTCTTCTTGCTGGCATCCGCTTTGGCGGATGCCGCTTGTCTCTTGCGAAACGTATTTCCACCTTGTGTTCCTGCGGTTTGTTTCTTGAGGAACGCGATATTGTCATGAGTTGCTGCAGTTTGTTCCTGAGGAACGCAATATCGTCATGAGCTGTTACCCTTGTTCCTGAGGAACGCGATATTGTCATGAGTTGCTGCAGTTTGTTCCCTTAGAGACGCAATTTTGTCTTGTGCTGCAGTTGTGTGTTTCTTGATGAATTTATCCTGTGTCAGTTTCATGAGTTCTTAGCAGAATCAGCAGCGTCTTCAATCAATCCCATAATCGTTTTGATAGAATCCATTTGTCCGCTATTGTTCATGGCATCCCGGAAGGTTTGTCTGGTGAAATATAGCTCATGCACTTTATCTACTAACATATCTGTTGTCAAATCATCCTCCTGAATCACGATGGAGAAGCCCTGCGCCTCAAAAGATTTGGCATTGAGTAATTGGTCGCCGCGGCTGCTGGAGGCAGGGAGCGGTATCAGAATGTTGGGTTTCTTCAATGCCAGAAGTTCACAAATGGCATTGGCACCGGCACGAGAAATCACGATATCTGCCATAGCAAACAAATCTTTCAATTCTGCTTTTACATATTCAAATTGCTTATAGCCGGGTGTACTCAGAAGCAGATTGTCTACTTTATCCTTACCACAAAGGTGAACTACCTGAAAATCTGTCAGCAGCTTAGGGAGCGCGTCGCGAACAGCTTTATTGACATTGGCAGCGCCCAGGCTGCCGCCGATTACCATGACCACAGGTACATTGGCGCTGAAGCCGCACATATTGAGTCCGGCCAGTTTGTTGCCTTGTGCCAGCTCTACTCTGATGGGGGAACCGGTCAGCACAGCTTTATTCTCAGGAAGTTGCTTCAATGTCTCCGGAAAATTGCAGCAGACCTTTTGGGCCACGGGAATACACATTCTGTTGGCAAGTCCCGGTGTCATGTCGGACTCGTGAATAATACAGGGGATTCCCAAGGCGGCTGCGGCCCGCACCACCGGAACGGAGACGAAACCGCCCTTGGAAAAGACCACATCCGGTCGATAGTTTTTCAGAAATTTTTTAGCTTCGGAAAAACCTTTTATAACACGGAAAGGGTCTGTAAAATTTTTCAAATCCAAATATCGGCGAAATTTACCGGTGGAGATACCTGTATAGGGTATATCAAAATCACTGATCAGTTTTTTTTCAATACCATCATAGGAACCCATATAAGTAATTTCATAGCCGGCGCCCTTTAGGGAAGGGAGCAGGGCGATATTGGGGGTGACATGTCCTGCAGATCCCCCGCCTGTCAATATTATTTTTTTCATAACAATGCCTTTCAAAATTAGAGCATTTGTTCAAGAGCTTGGGCAAGCTGATCCGGACAGGAGGTTGATTTTGTACCGCAGCGGATGCCTTTCAGCTTGGAAATAGCCTCTTGCGCCGTCATTCCTTTGACCAGAGCGCTGACACCCTGCAGATTGCCGTGACATCCGCCGGTAAACTGCACGGAATCAATGACGCCATCCTTTAATGTGATATCAATTTCCCTGGAACAGGTGCCCTGGGTCTTATAGTTCAGTGTATCCATAGAAGTTCTCTCCTTTATTATAAAATATGTTATGATATATTCTAACAGATTTTGTTCTATTCTGCAATCAAAGATTATCAGTATAACTTATGTTGTAAAAATCTCATATTGCGACATAAAAATCGCAACTTATGCCAGAAATTATGATTTCATGTCAAAAAAGGTAAAAATAATACGATGGAAAATTCTGTAAAACAACGATTATATAAGTTATACTAAGTCTAAAGAACAAGTTCCATACATAAAGTTTTGGAATTTTGTGAGAGGAGGCAGATTATGTTTCGTGTATTTCAGGAAGAAAAGCTGATTACAATCGGTATGTTTTTATGTCTGGGATTTAGCATTGTGTTAAGAATGTTTTTGGGATTGCTCTATCGAAATATGATCAAGGAGACGGATAATATGGCATCTACAGAGAACCGGCTGCTGAAACAGTGTAAGACCAAGTTCGCAAGCTGCTATCAGATGAGCAACGGTGTTGCCAATATTCCGGTGTTTGTGGACAAGTTTCTAAACCGTATGTCCCTTGGGCATTTATCTTTTGAGACGATATACCATCTGTCAGGACAGCTTATGCTGTTGTCGGTAGTGTTCTCCGGTGTAGGGGTGTGTAAAAGCATCCTGGGAGGACGAACGGTAGGGGATGTACTGCCCTTTTATATTGTCAGCTTTTTTGGATTGTACATATATTTCAGTGTGTCTACTGTGGTGGATATCAGAGGAAAGAAAAGGGTGTTGAAGGTTAATTTGGTGGATTATCTGGAAAACCATTTATCTCCCCGTATTGATGTGACAAGACAGGATATGGAGATGTTGTATGGAGAGGCTGCTTATGAAGAGAAGAGAAGCAACTTCGGGCGTTTACAGGGAGGACAAAAAGCAAAAGGAAGAAGTCGCAAGGGGAATAAAGGTGTTCAGGCCAGGCCGGTTAAACGGACAGTGGAGCTTATGCCTATCGGAAACAGGATAGCAGTGGGGAGCGAAGAATTCGTCAATGAAGAACCTGCCATGGAAGAAATGATTGGTACAGAACCAGTACAGCCGGATTACAGCCAGCCGCACCCGGAGTATAGCCAACCTGAACACCAGAATGCGGAAGTCAGGCCAGAGGATACTTCTGAAGTAACAGAGGAAGAGCTGGAGGCATTGCTGAAGGAATTTCTAACTTCATAGGGAAAAATTGTCAAGGCTGCATGCCGGTTCGTATAGAAGCGAATCGGCATGCAGTTGTTTGTATAATTGTTTCAGGCTTCTGGCACAGAGAATCGCATTGCGAAAAGGGCATTTGCGAAAGCAGCGATTTCGCGAATGGCTGTCTCGGGTTGCCTTGCGGTGGCGCGGGAGTGAACAGTGATGATTCATAATAACCTCTATGCAGTGCAGCAATTGTTGCTTGTGGTACCGGAAAATACATGATATAATTTAAAAAAATTGGTGCGTTTTGTCTGTAATAGTATCATTATAAAGAAGAGAACAGTGTTATATGCAGACAGGGAGGTATGAATGAAGAGAATAAAGAATCGGTTATTTAGAATGCGGAAAAAGGCAGTGATATATGCCGTAGGTATAGCGGAAGCGTTGGTTGTCTTAGGAGGAACGACAGCATGTTCAGCAAATGATGCCGGAACAGGAACATATATAACACTTGAGGAAGCAGAGGAAATTGCATTGACGGATGCCGGACTAACGGCTTCGGAGCTGGATTCTATAAAAGTAAATTCGGATTTGAGCAATGGCGTTTCCGTATATGACATCGAATTTTATGCCGGAAATACAAAATATGAATATGAGGTGAAGGCTGATACGGGCAGCATATACAGTAGGAGTAAGGAAAAAATAAACAGCCAGGGAACAGCGCTTTTGGATGAAACCAATCAGGATACAACATTGTCCCAGGAACCGCCGGCAGCGTCAGGTCAGGAGTCGGAACCGGTTGCAGCGTCAGGCCAGGGGTCGGAACCGCCGGCTGCGTCAAATCAGGGAGCAGAATCGTCATCTGCGACAAACAGTAACGGACAACAGTCTATTCAGGGCAGCCATGGGCAAATCAGCCTTGAAGAGGCAAAAAATGCCGCACTTGCCGATGCAGGCCAGGAGGCGGCAAATGTAGTATTTACGAAAGAGAAGCTGGACTATGAGGATGGAATTGCGGTATATGATATAGAATTTTATGCAGGGAATACGGAATATGAGTATGAAATACATGCCCAGACAGGTGCGGTTTACAGCAAGGATGTGGAAACGCACAATACTGGAGCCGGGCATGTAGGGCAGGATAGTCACGGACAAATCAGCCTTGAAGAGGCAAAAAATGCCGCACTTGCCGATGCAGGCCAGGAGGCGGCAAATGTAGTATTTACGAAAGAGAAGCTGGACTATGAGGATGGAATTGCGGTATATGATATAGAATTTTATGCAGGGAATACGGAATATGAGTATGAAATACATGCCCAGACAGGTGCGGTTTACAGCAAGGATGTGGAAACGCATGATATCGGAGTTGGGAATGGGGGAAATGCCGGGAGTTCGGGAACTTACATCGGTGAGGAACAGGCGAAATCCATTGCGGTTAACCATGCAGGGTTTTCCGCTGCGGATGTCAGCGGTTTAAAGTCGAAGTTTGAGATTGATGACGGTCGGGCGGAGTATGAAGTGGAATTTTATAAGGATGGAAAGGAGTATGATTATACAATCAATGCGCTGGACGGTGCTATCATAAAGTATGATATGGACTGACAGCGGATGTGGACGTGGATAAACATTGTTCCTATAAAATCATATTTGGAAGAAAAACCTGCATTCCAAATCTATGCAGGTTTTTCTTTTGCTCATACATCCTTTTTTCTCAAATGATTCTTTTTCAACCCTTACTGCAAACGAGCGAGAAGTTCTTCTCTCTGTGCTTCATAACCAGGTTTGCCCAGCAATGCAAACATATTCTTCTTATAGCTTTCCACACCCGGCTGGTTGAACGGATTCACGCCCAACAGATATCCGCTGACACCGCAGGCAAATTCAAAGAAGTAGAACAACTCGCCCAGATAGAACTCATTTACTTCCGGTACATTTACCATGAAGTTAGGCACCTGACCGTCGGTGTGTGCCAAAATGGTTCCGTTCATTGCACTCTTATTCACGAAATCAACTGTTTTGCCGGCCAGATAGTTCAGTCCATCCAGGTCAACCGGTTCCTGGCCGATGATGATCTCTTCTCTGGAAGTCTCCACATTGATGACAGTCTCAAACATGATTCTGGCGCCATCCTGAATGAATTGTCCCATGGAGTGCAAATCTGTGGTCAGATCTACGCTTGCAGGGAGAAGTCCCTTGTGATCTTTGCCTTCGCTCTCACCATATAGCTGTTTCCACCATTCCGATACATAGTGTACGGCAGGTTCATAATTTGCCAAAATCTCCACACTCTTGCCCTTGCGAAGCAGAATATTACGCAGTGCCGCATACTGCAGTGCATCATTGTTCTCAAAATCATTTTCCAATGCACGCTTTCTTCCGCTGGCAGCGCCTTCCATGAGTTTATCAATATCCGCACCGCTGACAGCAATGGGAAGCAGTCCTACTGCGGTTAATACGGAGAAACGTCCGCCTACATCATCAGGCACAACAAAGGTCTCATAACCTTCCTCATCTGCCAGATTCTTCAGACTGCCTCTGGCCTTGTCAGTGGTGGCATAAATCCTTTTTGCAGCACCTTCCTTGCCGTATTTCTTCTCCAGAAGTTCTTTGAATACACGAAATGCAATTGCGGGTTCCGTGGTGGTGCCTGACTTGGAAATCATATTGACGGAGAAATCTCTGTCGCCAACTACGTCCATCAGGTGTTTCAAATAGGTGGAGCTGATGGAATTCCCGCAGAAATAAATCTCCGGAGTCTTTCTTTTCGACTTGTCCAATACATTGTAGAAGCTGTGGCCCAGGAATTCAATGGCTGCTCTTGCGCCCAGATAGGAGCCGCCAATGCCAATCACCAGCAATACTTCGGAATCTTCCTGAATTTTCTTAGCGGCAGCTTTGATTCGTGCAAATTCTTCCTTGTCATAGTCCACAGGGAGATCCACCCATCCCAGAAAATCATTCCCGGCGCCGTTTTTGGATACCAAGACATCTTTTGCATCCAGAGCCAGTTTCTTCATGTAGCCTACTTCCTCTTGGGAAATGAAAGCACTGGCCTTGGAATAATCAAATGTAACCTGTTTGCTCATTATTGTTCCTCCTGCATAAAATTTTGCATCTGCCCTTGTGACGCATGTATTGCGATTTTGCAATTGACTTGAACGTAATTTGGGGCAGCACTGCTTGTATATAGTTTGTAATAAGTGTAGCAAAGTTATCTGGTAAATTCAAGTAAAAACAGGCGACTCTTTTCCTTTTTTTGGAACCAGACGGCCTTTTATATTCCTGGCAGCACCTAAAGGCAACTGAAGGATTCTTTCATTCAACTGTGAGAGTAAAACGGTAAACTGCTGTAATTGTTAAACTTTACCATGTTGCAGATATAATAAACTTATGATAAGTTGAAGCGCGTTAATAAAATCATTTGCTTACTATTGCGCGCACGAAAACGTCTTACCCTACCATCTGCCGGATTTTTTGTTTATTTGCTTCCCCACACTGCTATATTGCCTCCAATTGCGGTAAAAGTCATAACTACCTTTCTCTCGTTTTCATCCTCAAAAAGCTGTTCGCTGGGCATCTTCAGGAATACGCCTTCATAGGTAATTCCATCTATGGTAACGGACATATTTGCTGAGCCTTCCTTATAACTCCAGCTTCCTGACAATTCGCCTGTCACGCTGCCATCTTCCTGTAAGGTAATCCGTACAGCCTGTTCAATGCCTATATAATCCTTACCAGACTTCCGATAATAGGAAGTGGGTGTATGGACGATATATTCATATTCACCGCACATTTCTTCCATAGGATATCCTGTATCGCTGATGGTTTCTCCGGCATATTCATAGGGGGCTGCGGTCAGCCAGCCGTTTTTGTTGATAAACAACTGCTGTACCCTGACTTCGTGGGCTTCGTCAATGCCATATTTGCCCCCAGCAAAACGGCTGTGGTAAATCAGGAAAATCTGCCCGTCCTCTGTGACATAGGCCGAATTATGTCCCTGAGCTACACGGATTTCACGGCTGCCGGTCCAATCATAGCTTCCCATAAGGCGCACGCCAATGTTTGTATATAAATTATTGCTAGGCTTCTGGTATACCGCAGGGTTGCCTGCCTCATCCACATAAGGTCCATTGATATCCTCTGAGCGGAACACACGTATCTGGTAGCCGCCGGTAGCAGTCAGTCCGCCATAAGACAGAAACAGATAGTAATAACCGCCGCTGTGGATGAGGAAAGAGCCTTCTCCGGATACGCCAAAGCCGCCAGCAATCTTATGCCCATAATAAGCATCGGACTCATTGGGTATGGTTTCATATGTGGTATGATAATCACGCAGTCCCGTTTCTTCATCCAATTTCAACTGATAGATGCCGCCGAACCATGAACCAAAGGACATCCACAGATTTCCATCCTCATCATAAGTAAGGCAGGGGTCAATGGCATTGAGCTTTGTATTGGTAGTGCTTTGATAACGGGTCAAATCCGTTCCTTCGCCCAACACCCGGTACACATCCGTCAGATCTGCGGGATGCTTTTTCCCGGCATCAAAACCGGAATATACTACCGGACCGCCATATTCATAAGGCCCTTCTATCTGATCCGCAGTCAACATTACAATAACAGAATTCCAGTCATCTCCGTTGACGCTCATATACATGCAATATTTGCCCATCTTTTCATTATAAATAACATCGGGAGCCCACAGATTTCCTTTCAGCTCCGGATTGGAATCTGTTTTACACCAGCTTTCCCATTCAGCTCCAAAAAGCTCCTCATATTCCGTATTGATATTCGTGGTAAAGCGTTCCCAATTTTGCAGGTCTGTGCTTTTGGCCCATGCCATATGAGAGCCGAAAATGTAATAGGTTCCATTATCATAAACTACAGACGGGTCATGGACAGTGACACGGCTCATGGGAACTTCTGCAAATTCCGCTTTGTCTCCTGTAATTGCTGTCACATTGTCTGTATCCGTTTTATTGTCCGTACCTGCCATATTGTCTGTATTTGCTATATTGCCTGTACCTGTCATATTGTCTGTATTCGCTATATTGCCTGTACCTGTCATATTGTCTGTATTCGCTATGTTGCCTGTTCCTGCCATATTGTCTGTATGCGTTATGCTGCCTGTACCTGTCATATCTTCTGTATCTGTCATGCCGCCGGTAGCTGCCATATCGCTCGCCTGTGTCTGCTGATGCTCTGGGCTGCCGCAGCTGGCTGTGAACACAATAGCCATGACCGCGCAAATGAAAATTCTATTATATTTCTTCATATGGGTTCCTTTTCGTTATCTGTCAACATGTGCAGAATATTCCACTGGTATGATTTGTTTGCTTGCATCTACTCCAATAGAATGGAAGTTGAACAAAGCCGGGAATTAGAGGATAAATTCCCGGCGCTGAACAGTTCTGAGGGGCTGATATTCTATTTTCCATATGCTCTGCAATACTGTCTTGCTGTCTTTTCGTCCAACATGAAATGTTTTTGGAGTTTTTCGACGATAATGTTTTCTGCTACTCCGTCTTCGAACTTGTCAAGAACAAATGCTTTAATACCTTCCACGAGGCCTTCTTCCCGGCCTTCTTCCCGGCCTTCTTCCCGGCCCTGGTATATCAGTATGTCATCCCTTGAAAACTGCGCCATTGTCATGTCGCACA
>CAMWLE010000093.1 GCA_947175015.1 uncultured bacterium | reverse complement strand
TTGTAACCTTCTGGGTTATTCTCTCCGGTATCGGCGGGTATGTATGGCAGAATTCAGATCATGATGTCCGCAATGAGATATTCAATGTGATGGTGGATAATCCCTGGCCTGTGTATTCCAACACACCAGAACACATACCGCTGGTCTACTATATTGGTTTCTGGCTTCCATCCGCTGCTGTTGGAAAGCTTTTGGGCATGCAGGCCGGATGTTTCTTTCAGGTATTATGGACCATTGGAGGTATTCTGCTCTGTTATGCATTAATCTGTTTGAAACGGAAGAAGATATCACTTTGGCCGCTTCTGATCTTCACCTGCTTCAGCGGACTTGATGTGATTGGTACCATGCTGTTACAGACAGATACCCTTGATTTATTCAGCGCTGCTCATTTGGAGTGGTGGGCCTCCCAGTTCCAGTTTTCTTCCATGACCACCCAGTTATTCTGGGTGTTTAACCAGGCTGTCCCCGCATGGCTGGCCTGCACCTTCCTCTTCCTGTACGAGCGGCCTAAAAATATATTTTTTACTCTTTCCATGCTGCCTCTGGTATCCACCTTCCCTTTTGTCGGCATGATTCCCTTTGCGGTATATTTTTTGATTTCACGTTCTAAGTGGAGTCGCTGCTATACAAGTACCAGTCAATTGGCCGCAGATATCTGGCACAACCTGATCAGTGTGCAAAATACGCTTATCCCTCTGGCCGTATGCGGGCTTACCGGACTGTATCTGTCAGGCAACCAGTCGGTGTCCGGCACTGTGTCGTTGCTCTATGCCGGGGACGGCGCTTTCAGGGGCGGTGTTCTGTTGGTATGCGGAGGTATATTTCTTGTACTGGCTCTTCTCATGGTGCAGCTATGGATTCACGGAAAGGGCTGGGTGCTGAAAACCCTGGTATTTCTGCTGCTTTCTATACTTTTCCTGTACCTGCTCGCCGCTTTTGATGCTTTTGGATGGTGGTATTCGGCCTTTTTATGGACGCATCTGACCGTATTCTACTTCCTGGAGGCAGGGGTGTTTTTCGTGGTATTGTATCCCTTTGTTCGGGAGAAGAAGCTCTTCTGGTTAAATGCTGTATGCCTTTACCTGATTCCGTTGCTTCGTGTAGGGTATGGCTTTGATTTCTGTATGCGGGCCTCCATACCTGGATTGCTCTTGATTTTATTGTGGTGTATTGATGCCTTTGACAGTTTTATGTCAAAAGCCTCAATAAAACCTGTTATGAAAGACATTTCATTACAGACTAAAACATCTGTTTCACAGCGGAACATATCTGACACTTCGATGCAAGCTATGGCAGCTAATCCGCAGCAGAACAGACCAGATGCTTCAACGCAAGCGGCGGAAGATACACAGCAACAGGATGCCTCTGCAATGGTTTATGATCAGGCGACAGACGAAATGCCCCTACGGATGCCTCTTCCTTGTTGTACTTGGAACGAAAAACTGCGGATTTGTATCTTGGCTATCCTTCTGCTTCTTGGTGCCTCGACACCCTTCCATGAGATCAAGAGAACCTATATGAATACATTTTCTTATTATGAACTGCAAACCATTTCAGAAGAAAAACTATACCAGGGGTCAAATGTGTGTGGAAATCCTGACAGCTTTTTCTGGAAGTACTTGGCAAGGTAGTTTTGATTTTGAATTGAGGTACCAGTTCCGTTGCCCATTTGAACCGGTACCCCAATCAGAAAATTAAAAGTATATGATATCACCAAAAGACTGTCTATACAGAAGATTCATCCTGTGCCACGCATACCTTACACTGTTTCCGGCAGCAGGCGATGCCGTAGCGGATGATGGTTTCCATTCCGTCCTGGCGGAGCCTGCTTTCATATCTTTTCCGGGCAATCTGCTCTAGGGCTGCCCGGCAGCCGGTCTCCAGGCAGCCGTCGTCAGGGTATTTCACTTCTATAACAATACCGATTCTTTTGTCGTAAATTTCTACAAGAATGTCGCTGAAGCCGTCCCCTGATTCCGCATTGGAATCCACACCCCAGTCTTCCCGGTGGCTCAACAAGCCTAAGAGGATGCCTTGATAGAAATTCTCTTTCATATCCTTGCGCACGCAGGTATCACGGATGCTGATGGTCTGATCCAGGTAGGCGTTGAACTGTTCTTCCACTGCCTGCGCGTCCGCCATGGGAAAGGCAGCACAGAAAGCGTCCAGCTTCGGGGCGTCTCTACGTACATCTTCTTTGAACCATTCCAGAATCTGTTCTATGAATATCTGGCGGATCTCAAGGTTGGGTATCGCAAGGCGGTATATATCTGTCCCCTGCCTGCCTCTTTGTGTCAGGTAGCCGGTGGTGAAGAGAACGCTCCACAGGTTGTTAATGCTTTTATATAGGTCGCGGTAGGTCAGTTCCTGGTTGATTTTTTTCGTTACGGTTTCTCCACTGATAAGACGCTCCAATTCTGTCCTGGTAACGGCAGTGGCCCGCTGGATAAACTGTCTTATGATGTCGTTTCCGCTGGTGTTCAGCCAGAAGGGCCTGGGCGGCATATCTGGTTCTGAACGCAGCATGTCAACATAATTAATTACATCCCATGGGCAGTATACATCCGTGTCCCCGAAACGATATCCGTCGTACCATTCCTTAACAGCCTCAAACTTGTCTGCCAGATTGTAATAATCCAGCACTGCCTTGACTTCCCCATCTGTAAAACCAAACCATTCATTCAGGCGGAAGTCTGCTATTGAGAATACTTTTAGGTTATTTAATCCGGTAAATATGCTCTCTTTTGCAACTCTCAGACATCCGGTAAGGACGGCTAACTTCAGGCTGTCATTGCTTTTTAATACCTGTCCGAACAGTTTCCGGATCATATCCACCATCTCATCATAATAACCGTACTGCTGCGCCTTATCCAGCGGTACATCATACTCGTCAATCAAAAGGATTGTTTTCTGTCCGTAATGCTTCTGCAGTAGCTGTGTGAGAATCCGCAGACTATCTGAAAGCATGGAATCTGTCATGGCAAATAGAGGTTCATCATTCTCGCCGACTTTTATCAAACGCTGATACAATGCTATTTCTGTTTGGGAAAGCCTGTCGCTTTCCATAAGGAACTGGAAGCGCAATGCTTCGTTGCCTATAATGGCACACAGCATATCCCTTGCTGCTTCATAGGTTCTGGCGCTTGCGCCTTTTAAGGTAATCGAAATCACCGGGAATCTGCCCATATACTTTTCGCAGAGTTCCTGCTCCCCTGCAACCGCCAGTCCGTCAAATAATGTATTTCGGCATCCAAATTCAAAGAAATATTTCAGCATGCTCATGTTCAGAGATTTTCCAAACCTTCTGGGACGGGTAAACAGATTCACTTCCCCCCAGTTATTCAGCAGATCAATAATCAGCCTGGTCTTATCTGCATAATAGAAACCTTCTGTACGGATTTTCTCAAAATTTTCAATGCCTATTGGCAGTTTGACCTTATTTTCCATATCCATATATCCTTTTCAACAATCACCTTTTACTGTTTGCTTTTGTTACAATTCTTTCAGAAATGAAACTCCCCACAGCAAGCCGCGAGGCATTGAATCCTCTTTTTATTTAAAATATCAGTCCTGTTGTACGCATACCTTACACTGTTTCCTGCAGCAGGCGATGCCGTAGCGGATGATGGTTTCCATTCCGTCCTGGCGGAGCCGGTTTTCATATCTTTTCCGGGCAATCTGCTCTAGGGCTGCCCGGCAGCCGGTCTCCAGGCAGCCGTCGTCAGGGTATTTCACTTCTATAACAATACCGATTCTTTTGTCGTAAATTTCTACAAGAATGTCGCTGAAGCCGTCCCCTGATTCCGCATTGGAATCCACACCCCAGTCTTCCCGGTGGCTCAACAAGCCTAAGAGGATGCCTTGATAGAAATTCTCTTTCATATCCTTGCGCACGCAGGTATCACGGATGCTGATGGTCTGATCCAGGTAGGCGTTGAACTGTTCTTCCACTGCCTGCGCGTCCGCCATGGGAAAGGCAGCACAGAAAGCGTCCAGCTTCGGGGCGTCTCTACGTACATCTTCTTTGAACCATTCCAGAATCTGTTCTATGAATATCTGGCGGATCTCAAGGTTGGGTATCGCAAGGCGGTATATATCTGTCCCCTGCCTGCCTCTTTGTGTCAGGTAGCCGGTGGTGAAGAGAACGCTCCACAGGTTGTTAATGCTTTTATATAGGTCGCGGTAGGTCAGTTCCTGGTTGATTTTTTTCGTTACGGTTTCTCCACTGATAAGACGCTCCAATTCTGTCCTGGTAACGGCAGTGGCCCGCTGGATAAACTGTCTTATGATGTCGTTTCCGCTGGTGTTCAGCCAGAAGGGCCTGGGCGGCATATCTGGTTCTGAACGCAGCATGTCAACATAATTAATTACATCCCATGGGCAGTATACATCCGTGTCCCCGAAACGATATCCGTCGTACCATTCCTTAACAGCCTCAAACTTGTCTGCCAGATTGTAATAATCCAGCACTGCCTTGACTTCCCCATCTGTAAAACCAAACCATTCATTCAGGCGGAAGTCTGCTATTGAGAATACTTTTAGGTTATTTAATCCGGTAAATATGCTCTCTTTTGCAACTCTCAGACATCCGGTAAGGACGGCTAACTTCAGGCTGTCATTGCTTTTTAATACCTGTCCGAACAGTTTCCGGATCATATCCACCATCTCATCATAATAACCGTACTGCTGCGCCTTATCCAGCGGCACATCATACTCGTCAATCAGCAGGATGACCTGTTGGCCATAATGTTTCTGAAGAAGCCTGGATAAATTCCGCAGGCTGTTGGCAAGTACTTCGTCCGACATAATAAATTCTGTCTGCCCTGTCTCATCAAGATTTATCAACTGCCTATACCAGATCTTTTCCTCGCCAGAAAGCCTGCTGCTTTCTTTCAGGAACAGGAATTTCATTGCTGCACTTCCTATTTCGGAGCACAGCATTCCTCTTGCTTTCTGGTAAGTCATGGCACTTACACCTTTCAAAGTAAGTGAAACCACAGGATACTTTCCCATATATTTCTCACATACTTCGTGTTCTTCCGCAATTTCAAGCCCCTCAAAAAGCGTATTGTCACAGCCATACTCAAAGAAATACTGCAGCATGCTCATGTTCAGGGATTTGCCGAATCTTCTTGGACGAGTGAATAGATTTACTTCACCCCAGTTACTCAGCAGTTCAATGATCAGTCCGGTCTTATCTACATAATAGAATCCTTCCTGGCGGATTTTCTTAAAATTATCAATTCCGATTGGCAGTTTTACTTTCTTTTCCATATCTCTATATCCTTTCTGCATGACACATTTGAAGGCTCTGCTGTTATACTCACGAGCGGTAAAATCTGCCATTATCCCCATATAGTAGTTCTCGCTCGTGAAGCAGATAAAATCACAAACTTTAATGACCATGAGTATCTCATAATTGTGAAGCACTTGGCATCTTATTTCAATAGGATTTCTGGTGTGGTTTCATTTTTCTGCTTGTCCGCATTTGATTTTACATATATTGATTATAGTCATTCTACTATAATTGAATGGATTTCTCAACAGCTATTTTGTGTCTTTATTTTTCTGACCCCATTCCAAAAATCCTGTGTTTATGCCATTTTGCAGCAGATTCTGAATGAGAAAAAACCTTTATTTGTTATAAATAAAGTGATTTCATACGAAACACAAGAAAAGAAATATACATTTATAGTTACACGAAAAAAAATAGAAATACGCTCTATAGTATTTTTATTCTCATATACATGAAGGAGGCTGCCATGAAAGTGGTATTGTTAGCAGGTGGCTATGGCACCCGCATCAGCGAAGAGAGCCAGTTCAAACCAAAGCCTATGATTGAGATAGGGGGAAAACCTTTCCTCTGGCACATTATGAAGGAATATTCCGCTTATGGATTTAATGAATTTATCATTTGTGCCGGTTACAAGCAGCATGTCATCAAGGAATGGTTTGCAGACTATTATCTTCATAACAGCGATATCACCTTCGATTTTGCGAATGGTAACCGGATGACCATACACAACAACGTAGCCGAGCCCTGGAAGGTCACCATCGTGGATACTGGGTTAAATACCATGACGGGCGGACGTATTAAGCGGGTAAGGAAGTATATCGGCGATGAGGACTTCCTGATGACTTACGGGGATGGGGTTGCGGACATTGATATCAATCAGCTGGTGGAATTTCATAAATCCCATGGTAAAATTGCCACGCTGACTGCAGTTCATGTGGATCAGCGATATGGTGTTCTGGACATTGACAGACAGAGCTTAACTGTAAACGCTTTCCGTGAAAAGTCCCAGGCAGATGGCTCACGCATCAATGCCGGGTACATGGTGTTACAGCCTGCCATATTTGATTATATTAAAGGGGATAGCACCATTTTTGAACAGGACCCTCTGCGTTCTCTGGCGGCGGAAGGACAACTCAAAGCATACAAACATAATGGCTTCTGGCAGTGCATGGACACAAAACGGGAAATGGAACGATTGGAAGATTTGTGGGCAAGCGGTAATGCTCCATGGAAAGTATGGCAGTAGCAAATGTGTAAAGAAATTCTAAGCGGTCACGAGTGTGCAAGCCCCCTCTTGAGTAAGCCCGCTAAGAATTTCTTAGTTCTGCAAAGCAGATCTTGTTACACACTGAAGAATGCCAAGTAAACAAGTTTGCTTTGGACAGGCATTCTTCTTACGGATTGTTTGTGCCGCTGAAGCGGTACGACGGAAAGTGTGGAAATTAACGTATGAATATAGATACATTTTATCAAGGAAAAAAAGTGCTTGTCACCGGACATACAGGTTTCAAAGGGTCCTGGCTCTGCCGCATCCTTACAAATGCCGGTGCGGAAGTGACCGGCTACTCTCTTACGCCCCCCACGGAACCGAATCTGTATTCACTCTGTCAGGTAAATGAGAAGATACATTCCGTCATTGGTGATATCCGTGACAGAGACAAGCTTATGAGGGTATTTGATGAGGCGAATCCGGAGATTGTATTCCACTTGGCGGCACAGCCCATTGTGCGGGATTCCTACAAAGATCCTGTATATACCTATGAAACCAACGTCATGGGGACGGTCAACATCTGCGAAGCAGTCCGCCTGCACCCCTGTGTCAAGTCTTTTCTGAATATAACTACGGATAAAGTGTACAAAAACAATGAATGGGAATGGGGTTACCGGGAAGACGAACCCTTAGACGGATACGACCCCTACTCCAACAGCAAGTCCTGTTCCGAATTAGTGACCCACAGCTATATCAATTCCTTCTACTGTGACATGGAAGTAGCTGTGTCCACGGCAAGAGCAGGAAATGTCATCGGCGGCGGGGACTTCGCCAATGACCGCATTATTCCGGACTGTGTACGGGCCGCAATGGAGAAAAAAGAGATCATTGTGCGCAGCCCCCACTCCACACGCCCTTACCAGCATGTGTTGGAGCCGTTGGCAGCCTATCTTACCATAGCCGGATGGCAGTATGAAGATAAATCCTATGCCGGGTTCTACAATGTAGGGCCTGATGAGCATGACTGTATCACAACGGGACAGCTAGTGGATTTGTTCTGCCGCAGTTGGGGCGAGGGACAGAAATGGATATCCCAGGCAGATAATGGACCTCATGAAGCAAATTTCCTGAAGCTGGACTGTTCCAGGCTTAAGAGGGTGTTCGGCTGGAAACCAAAGTGGAATGTGGAGAAGGCTGTAGAAAAGACGGTGGAGTGGTTCCAGGTATACGCTGCCGGCAAAGATGTGGCGGCATGTATGGATGCACAGATTCAGGAATTTTTTGACAGCATCAGAAAACATGATTTATGTACTCCTGTCAATGCGGTATGAAGCAGAAATATATTTAATATCAACAATACATGAATAAGAGGAAATCAATTATGGCCACTTGGAAAAATGAAACGGAAGCAAGGGAACAGATTAAAGCTCTTGTTGCGAATTATTATCATGACTTTAAGAAACCTGAACAGGATAAACCATTCTCTCCTGGAGACAGGCTGGCATACGCTTCCAGAGTTTATGACGAGAAGGAAATGTGCAGTCTGGTAGACGCTGCCCTGGATTTCTGGCTGACTACGGGACGGTTTGCAGAAGAATTCGAGCGGGAGTTCGCCAAATGGATCGGCATCAAATATGTGAGCCTTGTAAACAGCGGCTCCTCCGCCAATCTGATCGCATTCATGGCGCTGACAGCTCCGGAACTGGGAGACAGGCAGATCAAGAGGGGCGATGAAGTCATTACAGTAGCTTGCGGTTTCCCTACCACAGTCACCCCCATCCTCCAATATGGCGCTGTTCCGGTATTTGTGGATGTAACCATTCCCCAATATAACATTGATGTGACTAAGCTGGAGGATGCCCTCAGTTCCAAAACCAAAGCCGTGATGATCGCCCATACCCTGGGAAATCCGTTTGACCTGAAGGAAGTGAAGGCATTCTGCAACAGACACAATCTATGGCTGGTAGAAGACAACTGTGATGCCCTGGGTACTCAGTACACCATTGACGGCGAGACCCGTTTTACCGGTACTTGGGGAGATATCGGCACATCCAGCTTCTACCCTCCCCATCATATGACCATGGGCGAAGGCGGTGCTGTGTATACGGACAATCCGCTGCTGAACCGCCTCATCAAGAGCTTCCGCGACTGGGGACGGGACTGTGTATGCCCTTCCGGAAGGGACAACCTCTGCGGACATCGCTTTGACGGACAGTTTGGCGAACTGCCTCAAGGTTATGACCATAAATATGTCTACAGCCATTTCGGCTATAACTTAAAAGTAACGGATATGCAGGCGGCCGTGGGTGTGGAACAGTTAAAAAAGTTCCCCTCCTTTATTGAGGCACGCCGTCATAACTGGGAGCGTCTCCGCAGAAACCTGGATAAAGCGCAGGATAGACTGATTCTGCCGGAGCCAGCAGAAGGAAGCAGGCCATCCTGGTTCGGTTTCCTCATCAGTGTCCGAGAGGAAAGCGGTTTAGACCGCAACCAGGTAACAAGGTACATCGAAGACCACAACATTCAGACCAGGCTTCTGTTCAGCGGCAATCTAATCAAACACCCCTGTTTCGACCAGCTAAGGGGTACAGATGCTTACCGGGTATCCGGCAGTTTAGAGGTGACTGATTTCATCATGACACATTCCTTCTGGGTAGGGGTTTATCCGGGAATGACAGATGAGAAGCTGGATTATATGGCGCAAGTGATTATGAGAGCAATAAATATGTAAAACACTCTGTTTCATAGAAGCTCATAATAGATTTAGGAGGCTTATCAGTTTGAATGAAGTAAAGCTATTGGATTGCACATTAAGAGATGGTGGATATGTAAATGACTGGAATTTCGGCCACGATAACCTTGTGAGTACTTTTGAACGCCTTGTGGACGCAGGCATAGATATTATTGAAATAGGTTTTTTGGACGAGCGGCGTCCTTTTGACATCAATCGCAGTATCATGCCGGATAGTGACAGTGTCGCCAAAATATATGGTAACTTAAACCGAAAACAAGCTATGGTAGTAGGTATGATCGATTACGGAACCTGCAGTCTTGAAAATATCAAACCCTGTGAAGAATGTTTTTTGGATGGAATACGTGTCATCTTTAAAAAGCATCTGCGGGAACCGGCATTGGCTTTTTGCAAAAGTCTGAAAGATTTGGGCTATAAAGTTTTTGCCCAGCTTGTGTCTATCACTAGCTATACCGATGATGAAATACTCAACTTAATTCAGTTGGCCAATGAAGTGAAACCATATGCGGTATCTATGGTTGATACTTACGGCCTGTTACATCAAAACAACCTGCTTCACTATTTTGACCTGCTTAACACTTATTTAGATACGGAGATAGGACTTGGCTACCATGCCCATAATAACTTTCAAATGGGTTACGCCAATTGTATTACTATGCTTTCAAATAAAATTGACCGCCCCATGGTGGTTGACGGCAGTATCTATGGAATGGGAAAAAGCGCAGGAAATGCCCCTATTGAACTGGTTGCCATGCACATGAACAACACTCTGGGGAAACATTATTTGGTGAGCCAACTGCTTGAGGCGATAGATGCGAATATTTCTCAATTCTATCACCCCGCCACATGGGGATACAACATATTTTACTATATTGCTGCTTCTAACGACTGCCATCCTGATTATGTAGCATACTTAATGGCCAAATGCACACTTTCCATAAAATCTATCAATGAGATTTTGGAAAAACTCCAAGGCGAAAAGAAATTATTATATGACAAAGATTATATAGAAGAATTGTATATAGCATATCAGGAAAATGAAATCAATGATAAAACAGACAGGGACAAACTCAGGAAAGAATTAAAGGATAAAAAAATCCTTCTGATAGGCCCTGGTATTACTATCAATACACAGAAAGAACTTGTAAAGGATTTCATAGAAAAATACAGACCCACCATTATTTCTATCAATTATGTACCAGAATGTTTCAAACCGGATTACATTTTTTTGAGTAATTCAAAAAGATATGTTCAACTGGCTACCACACTTAGTCAGCAAAAGTATTCTATCATCGCGACTTCTAATGTGACATGCACCAGTGAAAATGCGTTTGATTATGTGTTGAATTTCAGTACTCTTATAGACAGAAATGCTGAAATTATAGATAATTCTTTGGTAATGTTATTAAAGACCTTGTCAGATATTGGCTGTACAGAAGTAAGTTTAGCG
>CAMWLE010000092.1 GCA_947175015.1 uncultured bacterium | reverse complement strand
AATCCCTATTTATTATAGCAGATTTTTTAGAACTTAGCAAAAGACTTATTGAAGTATTGACATTATCCATCGCCAGAAAGCACCATGTCCAGAATATGTGCAAGCGGATCGCAGGCATTCATGGCTTCCTCCACCGTATTATTCTGCGCACCCAACTCAATCAGCAAATATTTCGGGCTCAGGTGCATATTGTACCGATACCCTTTTAAGTAAATCCTCCTTGTAAGCCCCGGATAATATTCCATCGCCTTCAATTGCATCTGAAAAGAAAATGCCAAATTGCTGTCCAGATTTTCATTATATAAATAAGCAATATTTCCCGTCTTCCTGGTACGGGACAAGCCATTGAAAAACATAAAGCGGGCTGTGGGCCTGCCGTCCAGATCCATGACCAGCCTGGTTCCCTCCGGCATTTCGTCCCTATGTAAATCAATCACTACCTGTATGGTTGGGTTCTCTTCTAATACCTGCTCAATGTCGGGCAACGCATTTGCATAGGCATTGTCTCTGGATTCCACATCATACTTCCCTCTATAATGAAGCACCTCATAACCGTAATCCAGTGTCAATATCTCCGTCAAACGATCACCTACTCCCATAATGGAAGTGGCTTCATCTCCCGGCACCGAATCGGAAAAAGCCTCCTGGGAATGGGTGTGATAAATTAGAATCTGCGGTCCCGGACTATCCTTTGAAATCGTCATATCCGCCTGTAAGAATCGACTCACATTCAGTTGGTCACTGCCCGCCATTGTATTTGCATCAACAGAATAAAATTGCTGAATCAGTGTATTGTAATCATTTAATGTGTCCAAATTGACCTGATTCTGTATTCCATGAGGAATAAAGGAAGAAATCTGCATCTGCAGCGCCGCCTCATTTTCCGCCCGCAGCAGCTCTTCCAACGTCTCGCCCATGGCATTATCCATTATGTCGCCAAGTTCTGCGCTGCCAGCACTGTCTGTCCATTGCCCTGTCCCTTGATTTCCGCTCCCTTCCTCTGTCCACTGACCTGTTCCTGTTGTCCCTGTTATCTGACCTAAGACACCCACTTCTCCTTCGATTCCTCCCGAAACGCTCCCCTCTTCCGAACGAAATGGGTCCTGAGAGGCACCGCCATATCCCCCCTCTTCTGCCTCTGCCAACAACAAAGTTCTAAAATCCAGGGACACTTCCCTTTCATCCGCAGCCTGGTCTGCTATAAACCCATAAAAAGGCAGCAAACTATGAATCTGTGCCTGTAACAACCAACAGGTTCTATTGCTGCTTTCTTCCGAAAACGCAACACTGGGCAAAAATTGTCCGTATACTCTCGATTCCATCTCTTCCGCCAGACTTTTCAGCATGGTATTTCCAATGGTATCCGGCTTCTGCTCCGCATTCGGAACGACAGCACCGCAACGGTTTGCAATGACCTGTACTCCTACAAACAGGGCTAACAGCATCAGCAGCCGCTTTCTCAGATTTCCCTCAAATATTTTTCTAACTACAACAACACACTTCCTTTCCGGTCACCCCCAACTCCATGTCTAATATATGCCGGGACTTCCCGTTCCATGAACAACTTCTGCCGTTCTTCCATTATCATTTTTCCTTACATTTTTCCATAAATGCTTCTCCGATGGCAATGTTGATTCCTTCTGACACCGTGAAACTAACCCGTTTAATGACAGCATCAATATCTTTTCCCGTCATGTACATATTGTTCAATTCCGCAAAGTTTAACTTTTGTTTTTCCTTAAATCTTACACTGGATAAATCTTTCTCTTCCTCCAATAATTTTTCCAATGCGTCCCCAACAATGGTTGCTGCATCTACAACTGTAGGGATGCCAATGGCTATGACCGGTACACCAAGGCTTTCCTGAGTCAACGCATTCCTGTGATTTCCCACACCGGAACCCGGCTGAATTCCCGTATTGGTAATCTGGATGGTACGATTCAGTCTCTTTGTACTGCGTGCAGCTAAGGCATCTATGACAATCAACGCATCCGGTGTGGTCTCCGTCACCACACCCTTGACAATTTCTGCTGTCTCCATGCCCGTTTTTGCCATAACCCCCGGTTCCAGCGCGCTGATTTGATTCATTTTCTCACAGTTATAGGCGGCCGCCCCATACTCTTTCACAATATGCCGAGTGATAAACAGGTTGTCTACTACCTGAGGCCCCAAGGCGTCTGCTGTTACTTCCCTGTTGCCCAGTCCCACTACAAGAATAGACTGTTCCCTGTCCGTACCAGGCAGCAGTTCCAGAAGTTCCTGCGCCAGACAATTGGATATTTCCCTATGATAATCTTCATCCGGCTCCACCATGGCAGGCGCCTCCATTGTCACATAAATCCCGATGGGTTTTCCCATAGCTTTCGCCGCATTCTTTGTGTCAATCATTACCTTTGTGACATGAATATCATCTTCTTCCAAATCATATTCTTCCACCCTGACGCCCCGGAGCTCACTGTCCGCCTCACTGATACTTTCTCTGACCTCAAGCGCCAAATCCGTTCTCATCTGAAAATTTCCCATATCCTACATCTGCTCCCTCATTTCCTTACAATTACAAAATAGTTGATGAATCGAATAATATCATTTTATCCATTTTTTCTTTGAATATGTCTTGACAAAATTTCTATATTTTACTAAACTATAGAAGTATGTTTACATAAGCTCTCCGTGTCTGGCTTGTGTAACCACAATATCAACAAATGGGAGGTGTAAGACTTGGCTAATATTAAATCCGCTAAGAAGAGAATCCTGGTAAACCGTACCAAAGCCGACAGGAATAAAGCGATCAAATCCAGTGTTAAGACCGCAATCAAGAAGGTTTACGCAGCTATCGAAACCGGTGACAAGGCTGCTGCAAAAGCACAGTTGGCTGCTGCCACCAAGACCATTGAGATGGCCGGAAGCAAGGGCGTTTATCACAAGAACAATGTAGCTCACAAGGTTTCACGTATCAGCACTGCTGTAAACAAGATGGCTTAACTTTCATTATAAAGACATGCTGCCTGCAGCAAATTTTTCTATGAAACAACAATCAAAAGCACCCATACCGTCATGTGGGTGCTTTTTTGTGTCTTAGCAAAAAGGAGAGTTATTTAATGCCTGTGGCTCCCGCCGCCATGGCTGGCTCCGCTGCTGCTGCGGTGATGACCTCCCCCTCCACTGCTGTGATGTCCGCCGCTACTGCTGCTGTGTGTCTCAATCCTTCTGGTAACAACACTTTTTCTCAAGAATTCGTCTGTTTTACCCTTCAGCTCAGGTTTACCGCCAGCCACATAAGCATTCACTGCTGTCGTATTCTTAGCCTTTTGTTGTTTCAGATTGAAAGCCGCATAAATTCCCGCCACTACAAAGGGCACAACCAACACGATTGCCCATGGGAACGGCATAGTGGAGTGCCTTTCCAACAGATCACACACTTCGTCAACATATGCCATGTAAGCCCTGTATGGGTCTGTCTCATAATAAGCATCCACCGCATAAAGCACTCTGTCAATATCATGGACACTGAACGCACGCTCCACTTTTCCGCTGGTGGCAAGGTGCTCCCCGTTCTGTTCCGGGTACCAATTGTGCAAAAGCAACACCCCATCGCCTTCAAATCCCTTATTATATCCATAGCGCTTTTCATCCCAGAAATCATCTGCAATATCCTGCATATTCCGTTCCCAGTCCGTATAACGATACCCATACCGTTCCCTGGCTTCCGCTCCTTCCACAGGCAAATCAATGGTCACCAGAACAATATGAATCTGTGCCTGCTGTTCCTTCTGCGCTATATGTGCACGTAATTTCTCCTCTTCCTCCTCTGTAAGCACATCCGCATAATCATATACTCTCTCTGCCGGCGCCTCCTGATTCATAAATTTTGTAAATCTTAACACAATACATAAGATTGCCAACACTCCTATGATCAGAAACCAGATACGGAAATAATGCAGATATTGCTTCCTGGCTTCCTTTTTGAAATCCGTCTCCATTTTAACTCCCCTCTGCCCTCTGCGGTGGGCGTCTAACACTCTCATCTTCGGATTTTTGTTTTCACAGTGACCCCAGCAATATATTCACCAATGCAAGGATTGCCGTAAGACAGGCCCACAACGTCGCCGTATAACCCCACACTTTTGCAGCGGATATAGGCACTGTTCCCACAATCTTCCCCGTCTGCCCGTTGACATAAAAAGGGTACTCTTGTTCTTTGTAACGATATATGTACTTCCACACAGGAAGCAGACCATATACGGCCTTACATTCTCTTACCGTAACATCTTGACGCATTGTTTTCACAGAACTGTATCCCCCATAGCTGTCCTTCAGAAGTTTTACCGCATCTGCTTTCATCATGGCATTGGCGCGATTTTCCACCACATCAGAACCCATGTTGTATTTCTCTCCATAAAACCCCGACATATATTCCGGCGAGAAAGCAATCATTTGACCATAATCAAACGGCGCTATTAAGTCCATCACATCATCCGGCATCTGTTCCGAAGCATCCACGGGAATCTTCTGAAAAGTGATATCCATACTTCGGGAAACGGCATAATAGGACGTCTCCGTATACTCCGTATTGCCGCTGCGCCAAGATCTGACCTTTATTCCTTCCCCCTGAAAATAACACCCCGTATCATAATCATAAAACCAGTATGGCACATAGATTCCCAACATACTGTTCAGCCGCGCCTCGGAAAGGAAATCCGTTGGTGCAAAACGAAATTTGCCAAATTTCTCACGAAGGGACTGCTTACAGGTTTCTTTACCCAATTGAAAGGGAATCATCATTTTAGGCGTATAGTTCCCTTCCACCCTCTCATTGAAGATCAGATAGCTGTCACAGTATGGACATTGTGTAGCGGAAGTATGGGCCTCCACCGGCACCTCACCGCCGCAGTTCGGGCATACTGTCAAACCTCCGGACTGCGCTTCCTGACGTTCCTGACTCCCTTCGCTTTCACAAAAGGGACAAAACATGCCATGCTTCTCAGGGCTATATACCACATTGCCCCCGCAATTCCTACATTTAAAAATCATGCTCTCACTCCTTGGTGTGGATATTTTTAACCACACGTTTCTTCCAGTTTTCCCTGCTTACATAACTATGTCCTACGGCAAATAACACTGCCGTAACCATCAAGGGTATATAACGCAGCGTAATGCCGCACAGCAAAAACAGGCAGGATGGCAGCGCCACCAATGCCGCATTTAATACTGCCACCCGCCTTACATTTTCATTACCTGCCACAAACACTGCCGAAGCCTCACGTTTGGCAAAAAGGCCTATGCCCATGACTCGGAAATACATCATCCACACAATCCAATACGCTAATAACAATGCCGCACTGCCGAATCCCCATACAAGAAATTGAGAAACCGAATGAAAGTCAAAGCTTCTCTCACGTCCAACATAAATAATCATGAAGAACATCGAACCATAACGTCCCACCTGTTCTAACACATTCATCCACTTGTTATTACACAGATTCTCTTCTCCGCCGCATTTTACAGCATATATGACATTAGGTATTAACAGCAATACCACCTGAATCAACTGAAAAAAGTTAATCCAGGTCCACCTCAAGTCGATATTCCATGCCATAAAAGCAGCACACATTCCATTTTTGCTCCAGATAATATTGTATATCATAGCCTTTCCTCCGGCCCTATTCCATGTTCGCATCCATCCTCCCGGCATCAGAAGGCAGCAAACAAATTCTCCGCTGCTTCGCAGGCGAAAACTCGTTCGGACAATGTCCGGACGGATGCTGTTATAGTTAATCGCACAGCACTACTATCTTAGAAGGCGTCGTCTGTGCCGGTATGCTTCTGGTAGAGCTGCTGTAAACCACCACCAGATTATGATTTGCAGGACTCCCCTGAAAATACTGATTGTTTGTAGTTCTCACATCCACACTTCTGTCCATGTTCAACTTCAATGTCTGGCTTTCATTTACCAGAGAAGCATTATAAAAGTCCACATCCACATTCTGTCCGTTCTTCTCCTGTGCTGCTACCACCGCATTGTACTGAGGCGGATAAATCAGCGGCATCGGCGCATCCGTGGAATACCAGAAAGTACAAATCTTCCCCACGGAAAGAGTATCAAAATCCAACACATAAGTGGAAGGCGTCAGCATAAAATTCACTGTATTGCCAGCCATATCTTCCAAAGTGACAAACATAACACAGCCATTAGCACGACGGCTGCCGATTCTGGTAGGTACAATGTCTACAATAGTCCCTGTGACAGAACCAAAACGACTCCGCTTAAAAGGCCTATTCTGCTCAAAAACAAAGTCCATGACTTCTCCTATATTATAATAGATGTCAATCTATGATATGCTATATTTCATACTATTGTGACGCACCTGCTTCCGGAGCCGCCAATCTGTCTCCTGCTGACAATTATCATGTCCCGCTTGCCGATATCCTCTTTCTATTCCATGCAAAGCTTCTTCCAAAGGATACCATATTATGATATCTTCTGGCATCTACACGATAATGCCGCCTCCCAATACATACTCCCCATCATAAAAGCAGATTGACTGCCCCGGCGCAGCGGCCCGGACAGGCTCTTCAAAATCAGCAAGCACCGAACCATCGGGCAGTTTCTCAATGGTACAATACGCCCCTTTATGATTATAACGAATCTTACCAAGTACATGTCTGGGTTCTGTCAGATCCTCTATTGACATATAATTAACTTTCCGGCAAAGTACTTTTTTCGTAAATAAATCTTCGTTTTTTCCAATGACCACTTCATTGGTCTCAGGACATATCCTGGTCACATAGACCCTCTCTCCCATGGGAAGTTCCAGCCCTCTGCGCTGCCCAATGGTATAATGTGTAATACCTTTATGCCTCCCTAATACACACCCGTCCTCATCTACAAAATTACCCTCACCGGGAATACGCCCTTCTGCCGTCCTGTCTATAAAACCGGCATAATCATTATCCGGCACAAAGCAAATCTCCTGACTATCCGGCTTATGCGCCACAGGCAGACCTGCTTTCTCCGCCATATCACGGATGTCAGCTTTTTCATAATCCCCCACAGGCATCAACGTATGGGCCAACTGTTCCTGTGTCAAACCATACAGGGCATAGGTTTGATCCTTCGTAGCTGTCACGGAATTACGAATTGCCAGCCTGCCGTTTGCCAGCCTTGCAATCCTGGCATAATGCCCTGTGGCGATATAATCCGCGCCTATGGATAAACAGCGTGTCAACAACGCCTCCCATTTCACATGTCGATTACAGGCAATGCAAGGATTTGGTGTACGTCCCTGTAAATATTCCTCCACGAAATAATCCATAACGTAATGTTTGAATTCCTGTTTAAAATTCATCACATAATAAGGAATCTCCAGCGCTTCCGCCACTTTCCGCGCGTCATCCACTGCTGTCAGCCCGCAGCAGCCCCCGTTTGTTCCTCTGATGTCATTGTCCTCATCCTGCCATATCTGCATGGTAACACCTATGACATCGTAACCTTCTTCTTTTAAAAGGTAGGCTGCCACAGAGGAATCCACACCTCCTGACATACCTACCACAACCTTTTTATTCATATAGCAACCTTTTCATATCGTTTCCAATTCTGCATACACCCTGCCGATACCATGCAGCACAGAGCTGTTTTATCTGCTGCCTTTCCGGATATGGTTCCAGGGTTTCTCCAGGGGTATGCTGTTTTAAAGTGTATGTTGTTTTGGTTCATATCCATACAGCTATTATAAAGTATTCACTCGCAAAAAACAATCATAAAATCAATTCATGTGTTTTACAATTCGATAATATGCCATGGAAGTCCTGCGATAGCTCAAACTGTATACAATGGCAAACACCATACATCCGCTCAAAGTACAGACTGCCAACAGTTCTTTTTCAAAGAAGCCGATCGCCCCCATAAGCATATACACCATCTGCATCCCTGCTGCTGTGTGTAAAACAGCGCCAATGAGCGGCAGAATAAATACCATACGAATCTGTTTTTTAATGGTACGACGAATCTCTCCATCTCCCATTCCTACCTTCTGCATAATCTCAAAATTCTTCTGATCCTCATATCCTTCCGTAATCTGCTTATAATACATAATAATCAGAAGGCAGATCAAGAAGATGGAACCGAAGAAAATGCCAATAAACAAAAGTCCTCCATACATACTTTCCTGCTCTTTCATATTATCCCTGTGATCTACATATTGAGCAAAACCTGCTAACCCGCTTACATAAGCTTCCAGTTCTTGGGAAAAATGATCTAAATTCTCCTGTGTTCCTTTCGGTAAAAAGCCATATAAATATGATATGTTTTGAAAACCGTCCATCGCATATATCTGACATACTTTATCCAAGTCTTCTCTGTTTGCAAAAACGATCAAATAGACATCCGCAAATTCGTTTTCCGGCAATTTCCTGGCAATTTTACTTTCCCGAAGCTCCTTACGAATCGGATATTCCAGCTCTTCAAACATTACACTGTCTCTGCCGAAATCAGCTCCCTCTGAGAAAAACAGGACTTCTCCCGGCCGCAGCACTTCCTCTGTTCCCTCCAACAGGTTATACTCTTCCTGTGTCATCAGCTTAAGACTCTTCCAGCCGGAATAATCATATGGCTTACCTTCTGTTTTTAATACATCTCCTTCCTGATAAGCGTTGATCTCCACATAGGAATATGCCAGTTCATCCTGAAGGATCACCTGATTTTGCATTGCCAGTTCCGCCGCGCCTTCCTGCAGCACTTTCCCATCTACTCTGTCATTTCCGAAAAAATAAATTTCAAATTCTCTGGAAAAGCCGGAAGAAAGAATGGCATCCATTCCCAGATAAACTGCCACGGTACACACAACCGTGATAATGACCATAGTAGAAAAAACACAAATATTAGACAGACTGGCAGCACTTTTCTTCATGCGATAAAGCATGCCTGATACAGTAATAAAGTTCTCCGAACGATAGTAAAATCCCTTTCTCTTTTTTAAGAATCTTAGTACGGCAATACTTCCTGAGGTAAACAAAAAATAAGTTCCTATGATCACTAAAAGCACTGCTGCAAAGAAAGCCCCAAAAACCGTACTGTCTAGTCTGGCATTGATTGCCATTCGATATCCCAATATCAGTGCCGCAAGACCTGCAACACTCCAGATTCCAATCAGTCTTGGCTCCTTTTCTCCCCGTCTGGTATCACTCATCAGCTCTACCGGATTAGATTTTCCAACCTGTACCAGATTTACAAACAGATTCAGTCCAGTAATAAAAGCATAGAAAATAAGGGTATCTGTGACAGCTCCTATTTTGATGGTAAATTCCGCTTCTACAGGCAGCTTTGCCAGATTTAACAACAGCAGAAAAATCAGTCTGGAAAATATTAGTCCCATCAAAATGGCTGCCGCAACCACAACCAGGTAGATAAACAAACTTTCATAAAACATCATAAAACCAATGTGTTTTTTCTCCAATCCCAGAATACTGTACAGACCCAGTTCCTTCTTACGGCGTTTGATGAGAAAACTGTTGGTATAATAAAGAAAAGGCACCATAATAATCCCTAATAACCCAAACCCTATGGTTACCAACACGGTTGCATAAGCCGCCCTGGGCAGGGTATACATGATATCGTTTTTCCGAATCAAATCAAATACAAAATATGTGAAAACAGCAAAAACGCTCACTCCGATATATGGGAAATACACTTGACCGTTTTTGCGAATATTGTTAGCCGCCATCCGGGGCAAAAGTGAAATTTGGTGATTCATTTATATTCTTCCTCCTATTTCATTGTCGCTTACGACAATTTGTTCCGTCTCCACTGCGCCCATAATAATTTGCTATTGACATTTCTGCATGGGCTTTACAACTCTGGCATTCATAACTCATTTTGCACTGCCTGCATGACATTATCTTTCTTCTCCTGACATATTCCCTGCCTTCTCTGTCTGCAATATGGTCAGTGTATCAGATATTTTGCGATACATTTCCTCATCTGTGAGATTTCCCCTGTAAATCTGATTGAATACACAGCCATCCTTTATAAACAATACTCTTCCGGCACGGCTTGCAGCCTGTGTGCTATGTGTCACCATCAGAATTGTCTGTCCGTCCTCATTGACCTCTGCAAAAATGCGAAGCAATCTGTCCGATGCCTTGGAATCCAGTGCTCCTGTGGGTTCGTCGGCCAGTACAATCTGCGGTTCCGTAATCAGGGCCCTGGCTACTGCTGTCCGTTGCTTCTGTCCGCCGGACACTTCATAGGGATATTTCTCCAAAAGCTCCACAATGCCCAACTTTGCCGCCAGAGGCACCAGACGCTCTTCCATGTTCTTATATTCACAGCCAGCCAACACCAACGGCAGAAAAATATTATCTTTCAAAGACAATGTATCCAACAAATTGAAATCCTGGAATACAAATCCCAGATTGTCCCTGCGAAACGCGCATAACTCCTTCTGTTTGATGTCTGCCATGTTTTTGCCTGCCAAAATCACCTGGCCGCTGGTTGGCCGATCCAGGGAAGCCATAATATTCAACAGCGTAGTTTTACCGGAACCGGATTCACCCATGATTGCCACATATTCCCCCTGTTCCACCGAAAAATTCACATTGTCCAATGCCTGTACCTTATTGCCTCCCAAACGAGTTGTATATACCTTTTTCAAATTTTTTACTTCTAAAAGTGCCATTTTTTCTCCTCCTTACATTCGTAAAACTGTTATAATGTAAGCATACTAAAAGAGAAAATGTACTGCAATAGAATTGCCTTACATTTTCTCTTGTTATCTTACAGTTTGGTAAGGTTTGAGTAGATTTTATTCGCTTGACATAAGTCTACATATCCCTGCAAATCCCTGTTTTTCAGCATTTTTCACAT
>CAMWLE010000091.1 GCA_947175015.1 uncultured bacterium | reverse complement strand
GGGAGATGTGCTGCCGCAGGAGCCGGAGAATCCGGATGTCTCACAGGGAGATGTGTTGCCGCAGGAGCCGGAGAATCCGGATGTCTCACAGGGAGATGTGTTGCCGCAGGAGCCGGAGAATCCGGATGTCTCACAGGGAGATGTTGCGCCGCAGGAAGCAGGGAATCAGGTTTCCATGTATGTGGATAAGGCTACTCAAAATATGATTTCTGAAAGCTTTGAAGATGAGAATGTCGGAACGTGGGGGATGACAGCAGAGAGTAAAACAACGCTTGGGGTAGTGGAAGACAGCGAAACCAGCGGAAATCATTATCTGCAGTTTACCACAACTGAGGCAGTAAGGACAATTCCCAAAAGTTTGTTTGATGAGGCTGCACCGGAAATGAAGAATGCAGTCGTATCGTTTAAGTGGTATACAACAAGCTTTTCCAGTACCAGTAACAGCGGGTATGCGGGGATTCGCATCAAGGATGGGGAGAATGAAATAATAACCCTGTATGTAAATGATATTAGACTGCCAGGGAAAGGTCAAACTACTACGCCGCTTTATTATACGGTCAATGGTGCAAGTGAGAAAGTGGAGACACAAAAGACCATTGATACAAATACAGTGCATGATGTGGTGTTGAATTTCGACTTTGAGACCCATAAGCTGGAAATAATGATGGATAATGAGGTGGTTGTAAGTGATATTGCATTTAGTCCGTTGACAAAGACAGTTGAGGGTCTTGCATTCATAACAGAAGGCACGAAACCTAGTGCGAACATAGGTATTGACGACTTCTTGGTGGAATATAGTACATATTTCGGTAGTATTAATGAGAACTTTGAGGGAGCGGATGTCGGAACGTGGGGGATGACAGCAGAGAGTAAAACAACGCTTGGGGTAGTGGAAGACAGCGAAACCAGCGGAAATCATTATCTGCAGTTTACCACAACTGAGGCAGTAAGGACAATTCCCAAAAGTTTGTTTGATGAGGCTGCACCGGAAATGAAGAATGCAGTCGTATCGTTTAAGTGGTATACAACAAGCTTTTCCAGTACCAGTAACAGCGGGTATGCGGGGATTCGCATCAAGGATGGGGAGAATGAAATAATAACCCTGTATGTAAATGATATTAGACTGCCAGGGAAAGGTCAAACTACTACGCCGCTTTATTATACGGTCAATGGTGCAAGTGAGAAAGTGGAGACACAAAAGACCATTGATACAAATACAGTGCATGATGTGGTGTTGAATTTCGACTTTGAGACCCATAAGCTGGAAATAATGATGGATAATGAGGTGGTTGTAAGTGATATTGCATTTAGTCCGTTGACAAAGACAGTTGAGGGTCTTGCATTCATAACAGAAGGCACGAAACCTAGTGCAAATATAGGTATTGATGATTTCCTGATAGAGTATACAGAAGGTTCAATGGAGACTTCTTCCAGCATTTTTAAGCTGGCGGATCTTCCAAACATAGGTCTTACTCAGACAGAGTATCAGGCAGGCTATACACATCCAACTACTGTGGAGGCGATTTTGTTGACTGGCGATAAGCTACAAGTGCCTACAAAATCATGGACTGCTACACCTGCTTTTGATGGGAACACAAAAGGTATTTATATATGGGAGGCGGAAATTGATGCTCCCGCAGAGAATGAAAATGTAAATGGTTTGAAGGCAACCTATCAGATGTCTTATGATGTGCTCAGACAGGTTACCGAGGCTGACGGTAAGGTAGTGGTAAATACCGATTTTGAAAATGAGAGTGATGCTAAATGGGGAATAGAGGGAGATTTAGCACCTAAAATCGGCATAGTAGACGATAGTGTGTGGATAGGAAATAAACTGTTGCAATTCGTAGCAGATGGTAGCGCACCAATTGGTAATGTTGCTGCCAAGAAGAGTTTTGCGGAGTTGCCCAAAATGACCACGGCTAAGATAGAGTTTGAGTGGTATGTAGGTACACTGACATCTACCAGTAATATGGTGTATCAGGGTATCTCGTTAATGAGTGGCGATAATGAGATTTTCTCGCTATATAATAATGACATGCGTTCAACCAGTGCCAGCGCGGATTTATTTTACTCTGTAGATGGATTTGAAAATAAGAAGGCTACAGGTACAAAAATCAGTCCAGATAATACATATAATGTTGAGATTGCCCTTGATTTCAGTGCGCATACCGTTACAATGAAGCTGAATGGAACAGAGGTAGTGTCCGATAGTATTCTTGAAATTATAAGAAAGGTAGATGGTTTTTCCATTGCTGCCATTGATACGGGAAGTGGAAATAAATTGACTACTACCATGACTATTGATGATTTCTTCTTTGCATATGTGGAGGATACCAGCATTTCGGATGAAAAGGTAACGATATATTCTCTGGATTCGCTTCCGACAGTAGCCGTGACACAGGAAGAGTGGGAGGCAAATACGTACAAGCATCCAACGACTGTTTCGGCAATGCTGACAAGCGGTGATAAGATTGATGTGGAGATTGATGCCAGTACTTGGACATGTGATGAATTTGACCCAAACAAAAAAGCTGCTTATACATGGACTGCGGATATTATTGCGCCAGCAGAGAATGAGAATACCAAAAATCTGAAAGCATCCTATACCATGGAATACTATGCAACTATGACCTCAGAGCATGACTATTACAATGACTTTACATTCTCATCTGAGGTATGTCCTTCCACCGCATGGGGGAATCTGGACCAGACATCAGGTACCGGATACCTGACACTGAGCCATAAGAGTGAGGACAATGGAAATGGCTATATGTTTGCCAGCGTAACTAACGCAGGTGGCGGACGTGGTACCAGAATAGACTTTTCTACCAATGCGGTAAAGGGTGCGGAGATTTCCTTTGACTGGATGCCTGTGACTGCAGCGCCTGCAGGAGTTGCTTCCGGCAATATAGATTTCTTCTCGCCAAGTAACCGCCAGAATTATTTTACCTTGCGCTTTGATTCCGATTACAAGATTACTTACTTTACAAAAGGTGATTATAACAATACCACAGTACAGCCTGAGTTTGACGGTTCCATTTCGGAGGATGACAGAGTGGACACAGGCTTAAGCGGACAGAACAAGTGGTTTACCGTAAAGTTGACCTTTGATTATTTTGCCCATACCGCCAAGCTGGAAATTGCGGAGAGAGATGACCCAAGCAAGTCCTATACCGCTGAGGTTCCCATTGAGGCGTCTGCAAACGGTCTCTCCATTATGGTTATGCGTCTGGACAGGACACAAAACGACAGAAGTAATGCAGAGATGGGGTTGGACAATATCGTTTTGGACTATACCCCCTTTGATTCGGACTGGATCGTTGGTGTAAAGAATCCAGCGAATGTGAATGTGGCAAAATCCCAGTGGGATCAGTTCACCTTCCCTGAGACGGTTGAGGTTACTTTGGGAGACAATTCCAAGACACAGGTTCCTGTAGAACAGTGGACAGCAGAACCTGCGTTTGATCTTGAGACAAGCGAGGCAGGAGAATATGTATGGACTGCGCAGCTTGTGCCTGGTGAATTGAAAAATGTGTTTGATTATAGTGTAAGTTTCACCATGAACTTTACCAGTTATCCCTTCCCTACCTATGTATATAACCCCAATACCTTGGAGCTGCTTTTCGGACAGGAATTACCTGCGGAGTTCCCGAAGGAAGTTACCGCAAAAATGAGCGACGGCACTATGGGAACGGTGACAGTGGGCGAGTGGACGGCAATTCGTGCGTTCAATGCAGAGGAAGAGGGTATTTATGTCTACGGTGCCAATATCGTTCCTGTGGAAGGCGCATACGATGTTGTGCAAGACAAGCTTTCTCCCAATGAGAATCCTGATGCACCAAGAGATGATAAAGATGCGTATGTTTATGATGTGTATTATCGCATCAGCTATGCGAAAGACGCGGACAATTATAATGGTTATGCCCGTACTATGGAAAACCTGGACCGCGGTGTATATGCGATTGCAGTGGATGGCGGTGTCTTCGTATCCTGGAGACTGCTTGCGGAGGAGTATGGCGCAGACAAAGAAATCAGCTTTGATGTATATCGCGGCAGCACGAAAGTAAACGCTGCGCCGATAACAAACAAAACAAACCTGGTGGATGCGGCAGGTAAGGCAGGCGATGTCTATACGGTTGTTAAGACACAGGCAGGTGAAATTTTTGAGGGTGCCAAGGCTACTGCAAGCGAAAACAATTACTTAAGCATTCCTGTTCAGAAACCGGATCCCCAGCCTACCAAGAACGGAGACCTTTCCGCGTATACGCTGAATGATATGGGTGTTGCGGATGTGGACGGAGACGGTGAGTATGAGTTTATTGTGAAGTGGTATCCTGACAATGCGTTTGATTCGGGTATGGCAAACGGACCTTCTTCTCCTACGATTTTTGATCTGTATGAGTTGGATGGAACGCCTCTCTGGAGGCTGAACCTGGGGTTGGAGATGCCTTCCGGCGCACATTTCAACCAGTTCATGCTCTATGACCTGGATGAGGACGGCAAAGCGGAACTCTTTATCAAGACCTCTGACGGCACTATAAGCTATAAGCCCAATGCAGAGGGCAAATTTGACATGAATGATGAGAGTACCATTGTTTCCTATATTGGAGACAGGAACGTGAAGCCCGGAACCAACATTGAATCAAACGGTCATGTAAATAAGAACTCTAACGAGTATGTCACAGTATTTAATGGTTTGACCGGAGAAGTAATTGATTCCATCGCTTATGAAAATACAACCGGCGAATTTACCGATTGGGGTACAACCGGCGGCGGTGGAAATGACGGCGGAAACCGTTCCGCGCGGTACAATATTGCCATTGCTTACCTGCCCAAGGCAGCAGGCAGTACGGAGACAATCCCGGCAGTGCTCTTCAATCGTGGTTATTATGCGAAGACAACTGTGATTGCATATACCTTGAGAGATGGTAAACTACAGAAGGAGTGGAACTTCGTAAGGCAGATTGGTGAAAACGAAGCTGGCAAGGGTAATCACAACATGTCCACCGGCGATATTGACAAGGACGGTTTTGATGAACTTATCATCGGCGCACTGGCAATTGACCATGACGGCAGTGTGCTCTGGGTAAAGGACGGAAAAGAAGGCCAGGATTTTTCAGGCCATGCGGATACCATTCATCTGGCGGCAATGAATCCTGACAATAATGATTTGTATGTGTTTACACCCAATGAGGATAAAGAAATATCCACAATGAACGCGGCTCTTGTGAATGCCCGTACAGGTGCCCGCATCAGCGGTTCCTGGTTTACGCTGAAGGATGTGGGGCGTGCAATTGCTGCAAACATTACACCGAGACCCGGCTATGAATACTGGTCAGCGTCCACCGGAAGCGGCATTTATGCCTTTGACGGTACCGTACTCTCCGATACCATACCTGTTTCCATGAACTGGAGAATGTATTGGGACGGCGACCTGCTCAGCGAATTGGGAGATGGTATCGCTACGGATGATGACTGGGCGATTACCAAGTATGACTGGGTGAATAATAAAGTGGATACCCTTACAGTGTTGGAGGGAACCAAGACGAACAACTCCACCAAGAAGACGCCAAGCTTGACTGCGGATCTGTTCGGCGACTGGCGTGAAGAGGTTGTGTTGCGAAATGAGGACGACACAGAAATTCGTATTTATATGACAACCGAAGAAACTGATTACATGATTTACACATTGATGCACGATCCTGTATACCGCAATGCGGTTGCGAACCAGAATACAGCATATAATCAGCCGCCTCATGTCGGCTTCTACCTGGGTGAGGACAACAGGGATACTGTGCTGGCCATGGGACTGCCTACGGCAAAGATAAAGTATGGTACCCCCAGGGAAGAAAAAGCTGTATTCCCTGATATAAAAGAGGACGTGCCGGAACCTTCGGAGGAAGTGAAGCAGAAATTGTCAGAGCAAGGGATAGTGTGCAATACGGCGGAAGAGCTGAAGGACTACCTGGCGAATGACGTAGCTTCTAAAGTACTGAGTGATTTTCAGGTGGAGATTCCAAATGCTAACACAGTGGTTTGGGAGATTGCGATTAAGGTTCAGACGAAGGTAAATGGCGTGGTAGTGACTGAGGAGGAGGCCACTGCTGATAACTTCCCCGCAGGGGGTGTGAAGATCCTTCTGGATTATCCGGAGGGAACAAACGGAACGGATTATAATTTTGTTGTCAGACACCTGATCACCATGTGTCCGGAGGATAAAGTAGGTGAGATAGTGGATGAAACAGTTACCAAGACCGAAAAGGGGCTGGAATTGCTGATATCGGGTGCTTCGCCCTTTGCAATCGGCTGGTACAGGGTGGGCGCCGAGCCTACGCCATCACCGGCTCCTGAGGAATCACCGGCTCCCGGACAGACGCCGCAACCAGAGGAATCACCGGCTCCCACACCGCAACCTGAGGAATCACCGGCTCCTGGACAGACGCCACAGCCTGAGGAATCACCGAAGCCTGTGCCGTCATCACAACCCGATGAGGATGATGAGGACGACGAGGACGATTCTGTTGTAAATACATCAGAGGAGCAAGTTAGTATTCCCGCAAAGACCGGCGACCATATGGGAAGAATCCTGGTGATGTGCATCGCGCTTATTGGTGTTTCCGGAATGGGCATTGGAGTGACTATGTTCATAAGGTATCGCAGAAAGAAATAGCGCATTGCGGAAAAGAGAACGTATATGAAGTTAAAAAAACATGAAGCTGCATTGATTATTTTTCTGACGATTGTCATTGCGGCTGCGGGTATTGTGATATTTCTTATGCTCCGAGAGTACCTGGAAGGAGATAGAACTTATATTAAGCTTCAGGACTACGTTTTCCTGCCGGAGGAGACGCCTGCGGTGAAACCGGAATCCGGGGAAGCTGCGGGCGCCCCCGGGACGTCCGGGGTGAAAACGGATTCCGTAGAAACCGCGGGTATGTCCGGGACGCTGGTGGGAGAAAGCGGGGGGAGCGGTTATGTTGACACAGGTTTCCCCATTGTGGATTTTGCCGGGTTGCAGGCAATTAACCCCAATATTCTCGGTTGGATTTACAGCGCCGGAACTCCCATCAATTATCCGGTTGTGCAGGGGGAAACCAATGAAGAATATCTGTATCGTATGGTGGATGGACGCAGTAATAAATGCGGCAGTATTTTCCTGGATTGTGGGAATGACGGGCGTTTTCAAGATGCGAACAGTGTGATTCAGGGGCATAACATGAACAATGGTTCCATGTTTGCTGAACTGAAGAAGTATGCGAAACAGGAGTATTATGATGGGCATACGGCAATCTGGCTGGTGACGCCGGATCAAACCTACTGCATTGAAATTTTTGCAGCCTTTGTCACAACGGTGGATAGTGACGTTTGGAAGCAGTCCTTTTCTTCGGAAGAAGAATTTATCGCCTGGAAATCGGAGATGGCGGAGAAGTCTTTGTTCAAGAGCAAGGTGTTTCCGGCGGCAGAGGAAAAGGTGGTGACGCTTTCCACCTGCAGTTATGAATTTGACAATGCGCATTTCGTTGTGATGGGGGTTTTAAGGTAAAAAGTAAGAAAAATATCAGAGCGACTGTACAAAAAGGCTACCTTTTCCACCAGGTAGCCTTTTTAATTATACTCTCCGCAGAAAACCTTTATTCACATGAAGAAGATGCAGACCTGACAAGCTATTGGGTTTGAAAAAGCGGATGATTTAAGAAGAGATATAAAAGTTTAAGCGTTAGAGCTGCTTATAATAAAGGGGTTTGACATCAATGGTTTATGGGGGTAAAATAGAGAGACGAGATACAGCGTCCAAGGATGCGTTGAGGAATAAATTGCCGTAAGCGGCAATTGAACAGGAGCGATTATGGCGGTTACGTATACACCGGAACAACAAAGAGCCATTGATTTACATGGCTGCAATATTTTGGTATCCGCAGCGGCGGGGAGCGGCAAAACGGCAGTTCTGGCAGAGCGAATCATCCGCAGGGTATGTGATGAAGAACATCCTGTGGACATTGACCGTTTGCTGGTGGTGACATTTACCAATGCGGCGGCGGCAGAAATGCGGGAGAGAATTGCAGTAGGTATTTCCAAGAGGCTGGCTGAAAATCAGGAGTCCGCACATATTCAGAAGCAGGCAACACTTTTGCACAATGCACAGATTACCACCATTGACAGTTTTTGTTTGTTTCTGCTGCGGAATCACTTCAATGAAATCGGCTTGGACCCGGCTTTCCGTATTGCTGACGAAGGGGAAATCAAGTTGATGCAGCAGGAGGTGTTGCAGGAGTTATTTGAAGATTCTTACGCTTCCGGCAGGAAAGAATTTCGTTTTTGTGTGGAATATTTCTGCCCCGGCGGGAAGGAAGGTGTGTTGGAACAGCACATCTTGAATTTGTCAAGGTATGCAAGCAGTTTTCCATGGCCTGACAGGTGGCTTGAAGAGCGCAAGGAGGATTATAGTGCAGAGACGGTGGAAGAACTGTGCAACAGTAGTTATGCTTCTTATCTTATGGTGCATTTGCGCAATATGATGGATGGTTGTGTGGAAAAGCTTGAGAGAGTAAAAGGGTTATGTGAAGCACCTGATGGTCCTTATATGTATGGGACATTGGTGGATGGAGAGTTGGAGCAGCTACAGGGGATGCAGGGATGTTCCTCATTGGAAGAATATGGGGTGAAGCTGTCAGGGATTTGTTTTGGCAGGCTGCCTTCTAAAAAGGATGAGAGTGTATCTGTTGTCAAAAGGGAGTTGGCGAAAGCAATGCGGGCGGAGGTAAAGGAAACTTTGCAGAAGTTGGAAGAGCGTTTTTTCGCAACGCCTTTGGAGCTTGCGGCCAGACAGGGGGCAGCGTGCAGAGAACCGGTGGCAACGTTGATTGATCTGGTATTGGATTTTCATAAGCGTATGCGTGAGAAAAAGCAGGAGAAGAAGGTAATTGACTTTTCCGATATGGAGCATTATGCGTTGGACATTTTGCTCAAACCGCAAGCGGCGGATGCCAATGAGGGAGGTTCTATAGGAGACATTGTGAAACCCAGTTCTGTGGCATTGGAATACCGGGAGCATTTTGCTGAAATTTTAATAGATGAATATCAGGACAGCAATATTGTACAGGAATATTTGCTGAAAGCAGTTTCCGGTGAAGAGGATGGACATTTTAATCGCTTTATGGTGGGGGATGTAAAACAGAGTATTTACAAGTTTCGTTTGGCCAGGCCGGAACTTTTCCTGGAAAAATATAACACCTATAGAGCCGCCATGGATAATAAAGCTGTTCAGGAGGATAGCAAAACTGTTCAGGATGATAAGGGCAGCAAGGATGATAAAAATGCCAAGGACGATAGGGCTGTCGAGGATAGTAGAACTGTCCTGGCAGATTGCCGGAGAATTGATTTGTCTAAGAATTTTCGCAGTCGTATCAGTGTGGTAAATGCCGTTAATGATGTATTTGGCAGGTTGATGAGTGAAGCAGTGGGCAAAATCCCCTATGATGAGAGAGCGGCATTATATCCCGGAGCGGAATATCCGGACAGTGAGGACTGTGAGAGTGAATTGCTGCTGATTGAGAAACCAGGCAAGGAAGAAGAGGTGGGAGACAAGGAGGCGGAGGCGCTGACCATTGCCCGGAAAATCAAAGAATTGTGCGGTAGTTTTCAAGTGTTGGATAAGGAGAGCAGAATGCTGCGGCCTGCGAAATACAGCGATATGGTAATATTGCTGCGTACCAACAGCGGCTGGGACGAAGAATTTAAGGCGGTGTTGGAGAAGGAGGGAATTCCGGTATATATCACCTCCAAGACGGGATATTTTGCGGCATCGGAGGTTCAGGAATTGCTGCAGCTTTTGCGGGTGTTGGATAATCCTTGCCAAGATATTCCCTTGTTCGGGGTGATGAAGTCCATGTTCGGCGGTTTTTCAGAGGAAGAAATTGCGCAGATACGCAGTCAAAAAAAAGGATGCAGTTTATATGAGGCATTGAAGGCGTTTGCGGAGAGTCATGTGCTTAATGTTGATAAGTCATATGGTGCGGATCAAATGGAGGAATCCGGCGAAGCACAGAGGCAGGAGCAACCCCAGGAATCCGGCGAAAACCCAAAGCCGGTTACAGCAAAAGGTATATATGAAGTAAAAGGAACTGGACGAATGTCCTTGCAGGATAAGGTTGTCTCTTTCCTGCAAATGATTGCCTCATATCGCGAGTGTACCGTGTATCTTCCCATTCGGGAGCTTTTGACGAAATTGGTGGAGGACTTCGGTTATCTGGATTATGTGACGGCGCTTCCGGCAGGCAGTAAGCGTCGTGCAAATGTGGAAATGCTTTTTACCAAGGCTTCTGATTTTGAGAAGACAAGTTATTTTGGCCTGTTCCATTTCATTCGCTATATGGAGCAGTTGGAAAAATATGATGTGGATTATGGCGAAGCAGGACTTTTGGATGAAAATGCAGATGTGGTACGCATTATGAGTATCCATAAGAGCAAGGGGCTGGAATTTCCCATTACTTTTGTATCGGGTTTGAATAAGCGTTTTAATATGCAGGATGTAAACCAGTCCTTGATTCTGGATATGGACTTGGGACTTGCAACCGATTATGTGAACCCGGAGAAGCGTATCCGCAACAAGACCCTTCGGCGAATGGCGCTTTCCGGAAAATTGCGGGAAGACAGTCTCTCGGAAGAGCTTCGTGTACTTTATGTAGCCATGACAAGGGCCAGAGAAAAACTGGTTCTTACAGGAGTACTGGAAAAAGCGGCAGAACGTTGGGAGCAGTTCTGTCAATTGTATGTGTCAGGTGCTGGAAGGCTGACCTATCTGGAGTTCATGGAGGCGGGGAGCTATCTGGATTTTCTGCTGCCGGTGCTGCCTGGCACCAGTATCAAAGTATCAATTGTGGGTCAGGCGGACAGTGTCAGAGGGGAAATCACGGAGCAGATGCAGCTTATGCACAAATGGGAGGTTCTGCAGCGTGCAGGACACGCCGGGGAATATAGGCAGGACGAGGAAAGCGAGACTGTCAGAGATGGCATTGCCGGTGGAAATGTGCAGGA
>CAMWLE010000090.1 GCA_947175015.1 uncultured bacterium | reverse complement strand
TAATTGAATATACCACAAAGGAATACCGAAACCGGAAAACAGGTGCACGCGTACATGCCCCTTTTCCGGAAGGGTATCGCAGAAATGTATTGCCGCGAACGTCAGCGCTTCAACTTCTTCAATGTCTCAATATATTCCCGCACACGGCTCTCATAATCAGGATACAAGAATCCTTCCCTCCAGGCAACATATCGTGACGCAATGGCAAACAAATCTTCTGCTGCATTGAGCGCTTTCCACACATTTTCGATACTGTCAAGACAGTAAGACGCTAACAGCTTTTCTTTTTCTGCATCCGTAGAAGCTCCGTTCTGACTGCCTTCTCCATCATATGATTTGCATAAAGCAACTGTTCTCTGAGCAGCCCTTTGGCAGCATAATGACACACCTGCCAGAACCCATTACAGCAATCCATAAAATAACTTTCAGAAGGTTCCTGAATCCAAAACCGCTCATCACTTGGGGCCGCCGCCATACTGCAAATGCCATCCTTGTCCAGCAATACACGAATCAAAGGATCTTGTTCAAAATATTTTTCCACATCCTGTACCGGCACAAGGGTAAGGTCAATTTTCACTCCATCCCCATAAATCATCAAATAAGAAAACCACCCTTCCGGAAAATCAGGCGGAAATAAGCTCATGGCCTCCGGCTTCTGCATAAACACACATTCTCCAAAAGCAGATATCCAGTCATCAGAATCCAGAAAACTGCCCACATCCGTCACAAGAAATGTAAGGTCGTAATCCTGGTATATATCTGGCGTAATACCTGGATTGACCCTGGAACCCTCTAATGTCATAACCCGTATCCGCTCATCTTTTTCCGCCATCTCTTCAAACAACTGAAACATTTCCTCACTGCTGCGCATAGTGCCCTACCTCCTGCTTTTATACTCCTGATTTTGTACATCCAATTTCATATATTCTTACAACAATATAAGCATTCCATTACTTATCCAATCAGGCAGCTTTTCCCCTTGAACGCAAAGCCGTACTTTCTAATCTGTTCTGATAAAAAACCTTCCGCCAACAGCTCAGCCTCATATTGTTTTTCCTCTATCTGGGCATGTGCGTTTGCAAGCGTGTCCTCCAACGTCACTTCATCCTCGTCAGGATCCAGCACCTTGAACTCAAAAATGAACGCCTTCCCGCTTCTGTCAAAAGGTTCCAGCATCACATCATAACGCCCAAATCCACTCTCACGGTTGGAGCGAACCCTATAGGTGTCTGCAAGATTTACTACCATTCCAAGCACAAATCCATGGTAAAAGCGCTCAGGTTCTGCCTGTTCTGATGGTTTGTTACCACTGTCAAAAGAGCTGAAAGTATTAAGTGCCACTTTGTTCATAAAAGTGTTCATCTTCCTGACATTATCGTTTAACAGAGAATTAATGAACTCATTATAATACATCCTGGTATTGCCATGAAACCAGTTTTTTATCATTTTTTTGAACATTCTCTTCACTTCAAGATTGGTAAGGGCAAGCGTGTACCAAACCGCATCCGCCTCGGCCATTTCATTATACTTGCATTCCTGGCCCACTTGTAACTGACCTTCATCATCCATCAATAAAGAGGTTGCTTCTGTTCTTATCACTCTCAGGTACCCTGTGGCAAGCAACAGCCCCCAGACCGCATTAACATCACTGTCAAGCTGGTGAAACACAATCTGCTCATCAATTTCCGCCACAATATTCTTTCCCTGCAGCAAATCCTCCATTTTTTCTTTTACCCCGGGGATGCCTCTCTGTATCAGCGAATTTACCAGTTCGTTTTCACTGGTATTTGTCCAGTACGCCCCATACTTACCATTATTACTGATAAAGGAGGCAATGGACCAGGGATTGTAAATATCCGTATGCCCGCCAAATGTAAAGCCATCATACCATTCTTTCACATGCTGCTTTTCCTCCCCGAACCCGGTCATATCAAGCGCCGCAAAAACCTCTTTCTCCGTAAAACCAAAAGCTGTTGCATATTTATCAGAAGTTGTGGTAATCACATCCGGATTATACAGATCCGAAAAAATACTTTCCTTGGAAATTCTTGTAATTCCCGTCATCAGTCCGCGGAGCATATGCGTGTTCGTCTTGAAAGTATTGTTAAAAAATATTCTGAAAAATCTAACCGCCTCATCCCAGCTTCCTTCCAGCCATGATTCCTGCATAGGAGTATCGTATTCGTCCAGAATGACAATCACATCCTTACCATAATATTTAGCCAGGTAACTGCAGAGCCGATTAATTGAAATAAGAACTGTGTCATCTTCCATCTTATCATTTACCGACTTAAAATACGCTCTGTCGCTCTCATCAAATTGGTTCGATTCCATTATATCCTTATGCTGGCTATATATATCCGTAATCATCTGCTTTACAGCAGTCTTCATCTCTTTCACTTGCCCTGTCTTGACACTTGCGAAACTTAAGAATATCACAGGAAATGTTCCCTGCATCTGTCTGTATTTCTCATCCTTCCAAATGGAAAGCCTCTCAAATAAATCCGCTCTGCCCGCATATTTGTTAGAAAAAAAACACTCAATCATACTCATATTGAGTGTCTTGCCAAACCTCCGCGGGCGCATGAACAGTGTAACCGTTGCCCCATACTCCCACCATTCCCGGATAAATCCTGTCTTATCAATATAGAATCTATTTTCCTCAATCACCCTGTCAAACCGCTGTTCACCTATATTTACTACTATTTTATTGTTCATGCCCGCACCTCTTTTTGATGCCATCACTGACTGCCGAATAGATACACTTTTGGAAAATAAAATACACTTTTTATATCATACCACAGATATGTTTGGATATCAAATATGCTTTTTACTTCCCTCTTGATTATTCACTTAAATAGAAGTAAAATATGATGTAGATTCCAATATTTACATAGTTCGAGAGGAGATTATATCATGTATAAGATGAAACCGGAATATTATACGGGAATTTTAGCCATTGACAAGGAACATGCGAGACTATTTGAATTGGTGCAGCAAACGCAGGACCTGCTGAACAATGACATTTTGATGGACAAAACGGACCACCTGACAGAGCTGATCTCAGAATTAATCAATTACACCCGGACTCATTTTTCTCATGAGGAAGCTTACATGGAAAGTATCCATTACCCTCATATTGCGGCTCATGCTGCACAGCACCGCCAGTTTGAATCAAAACTTCTGGAATTTGATCTGGATTCCATCACAGATGATTTTGACGAACAAAATGACGCTGTACAACATCTGCTGGATTTTCTTGTAACTTGGCTGATCAACCACATCATGAAAGTAGATATGTTGTACACAGAGAAGCAACCTGTCTAAATTTATCACACTTCCAGGCATGCCATCTCAGCGGTACAAACAAGCCGTGAAAAGAATGCCAAGTGAACTTGCTCACTTGGCATTCTTCTGTGTGTTACAAGTGATACCTCCTTGTCCTTCTCTAAAATTCCAGCTCCTGCTGCTCCATCACCTCTATCTGTGATACAATCATTGTCTCTTCTTCCGTTCCGCGCATATGTTCTGCTCTTAAGTACTGCATATCATTCCGCAGATTTGCGGCAATCAGCGTCAGCACATAGATATTATCGAAACAATTATAAATGGATTCTCCCCCCAAACCTGAGAGACAGATCAGTTGGGTATTAACCTTCTTAGCCATATCCATCAGAGGTTTCAGCAAATGCGAAGCATTCGTCTGGGCAAAGGGATTGTCCATCAGCAGCACCTTACCCTCATTCCTGTCGACAAATAAATCTGAATCGTCTTTCCGCATATAATAAAGCAATGCCGAAAGAATCACAAAAGCAGATAAGAAACCTTCTCCGCCTGAATTCTTTGCCACATCCGCCCAGGTAATCGGATACTCTCTCTGGGCTTCGATTTTATAGAGCCGTATCTGCACATTGCCGATCCCAATCACTGCATCATACAATCCTTTGGTGGTAATCCTTGTGCCAAGGAATTCCTGCACATTTTGATTTTCTTCCAGCAAAGAGATTCCCTTTGCTGTCACATCGTCAATGTAATCCTGGAGCCGCAATTCATAAAGGCTTTCATTTTCCGACCAGTCCGGCAGCTCGATTTTCAACATTTTCACCGGACGCTGCCGCACTGTAATCGTGGAATTGCGGTCTATCTTATTCATATTATCATGGACTTCTTTCAGATAATCCCCCACCAATTCTACAATCTTTGCCTTTTCCTTCTCCACCAGCGAAATATCCACTTGCAGTTTCTCCATCAGATTGTGATAGGACGCAAGCGTAGTTTCCAACTGTCTGATGACACGCCCTGCATCCTCTGTCAGCAGCAGCATAGCCTCCAAAGGCTTCTGATAGAAGTCCTCCCCAAAAGCTTCCATTCGGAGCATCCTGTTTAATACCCGTTCCAGACCAGCTCTTGCTTCCCTATGCTGATCTTTATAGGAATTGTAATCCCGAAGCAGGATTCCTTTCTGCTTCGTCAGTTCCTCACCAGTGAGCGCCGCCAGATTCACATTCCAGACAATGGGTTCCCTGCGAATGTACTCTATGGAATATGAATCTATTTCTTTAGCACTGCTTCTTCCCGCTGCAATGTTTCTCGTCTCTGCAGCATTTTTTCCTTCCACCACATTTCCTGTTTCTACGGCAGCTCCTTCGTCTGTATTTCCTGCAACAGGATTTTTTGCTTCTATGGTATACCCTTCTTCTGCAAATTGCGCTTCGTACTCTGCCAGGGCAGTCAAATTACTCTCATATCCATGAATCTTTTTCTGAACCTGTTTTTCCTCTTTTTCCGCTTCCTTTTGTTCATATTCCAACTTTTTAATGGCATCCCGGAAATCAATGGTCTGTATCTCTTCCTTGGCAACAGGCTCTTCCTTTTGGCAGCGTTCCTTTATTTGCGCCAATTTCCCTTCCTTCTCCTGCTTTAAGAGAGCGCATTGGGTTGTCTCCCTTCCTATCTGCTCCTTCTTCCTGCCAATCTTACGCTCCTGATCCTCCAGCAGAATCTCCTGATGTGTCTCTTCTTTCTTATGATAGAGAACGCCGCTCCATTCTTCGGGATGCAGATGATATTTTTCTGCCAGTTCCTGCAGCTCATTCACAGCTCGGCCATATCGCTTCTCCGCCTTCTCAGCCTGCTCTTCCAGTTCCTTCTGCTCTAAACTGATACCGCTGGTAATCACATCATATCGGCTTTCCGCTTCCTTTGCCTGTTCCGCCGACAGCACATTCCCAATCCTTCCCTCAATCCGTGACTGCTCCCCGTCAGCTGCTCCATCCTCCTTTCGACCCTCATCTGAAATTCCTTTCGACTCTTGTCCATCATAGGCGCTCTCTTCCTCCGGCCATCCTTCACCCGGGTCCCCTCCCGACGGCTGCCCACCATGGGAACCCTCTTCCTCCCCATATTCCAACACAGCATACTGCTGATAACGGGCCTGTCTCTTCACACATTCCTCTTCTTCCCGCTCCAACATTGACAGACGGTTCCCCTCCGTGACCAACGCCTGCTCCAATCTGCTGATTTTCCCTTCTTCCAGCTTTTGTAAGTTCAGAATACGCTCCCTTTCCTTCTGATTCTTCTCCAACTGACGACAGTCTTCCCTATACTCCCCATAACTCCTGACAAACCCGGCAAAATCGGCAAGCCTTCTATTCTGATATAGAATCTCCTTTTCCAATGCCGTGATCTGTTGTTCTTTCTGAGACTGGCTCTCTTCCAGCGCTTCCAACGCCTCCCTTTTGTTCACAAGCTCCTGTTCCAAAGCGGCCAATGCCTGCCCCAGCCTTTCTATGTCCTCCTTTGCCGCCTCATATGTGCTCTGAGATACCTTCTGATTCCTCAGCTTTTCCTGCTGCCCGATATACTCTACATATTCTGCTTTCTTGGATTCTATGGCTTTTTGCAGTTTTTGTATACGGGCACCCTGCTCTGACAGCAATTGTTTTAACTTTTCTTCATCTAACAGATTATCGTTAAACCATATATAGAAATGCAGTCCATCATAGGAACGCACCGCCCCTGCCTGTGATTCCATGCTCTGCTCCAACTCTTCCCGAAGCAAAATCGGCACCGGAGAAGAGGTATACACCTGTTCCGAAAGTCCGGATAACCGTTCCAGCTCCTGCTTAGACAAAATCAAAGAATAGGGCAGAAATGGCTGTTTTGCTGCCAACTGTTGATTCCTTGTTACCGAGAACTGATTTTTCCTCAGCCATTCCATCCCATAAACGTAATGAATTCCTGCTTCATCCAGCATCCCTTTGAATTCTTCCGACAGCTCAAGCACCTGTCCCTGGTCCATCCTTTTATATTCTTTTTCCAGTCCATCCGCTTCTTTCTCCAAATTCTGACGCACCATGTCCGTATCCAGAAGTTTCCGCCCCACTGCTGCCAGTATCTTCTCCGTATCATAAATCGCTTCCTGACCCATACCAAGATACCGCAGTATAACACTTCTCTCCGCAAGCTCCTGCTCATAGCCTTCCAACAGCGTCCGGGCTTCCTTTGCGGCAGCTTCCTGACTGCTTTTCTCAGCCGCCTTATCCTCTAGCTGTCGGCGCATACCTTTAAGCTGTTCCCTGCATTGCTCTGCCTCTTTTTTCCATTCCGCCCTGGTACGCTCATCGGCACTTAACGTTTTCTCATACTCTGCCTGCGCAATCTGCAATGCTCCCGCTTCATATTCTCCAAGCAGATTGCGATGCCATTCCTCCTGATACTCCCTGTTAAACGCATCTTCCGTCCTGTCAAACATTCCTACACGGGCATTCAGAGCACCGGCCTGCTCTGTCAGCGTCCGCTCTGTTCCCCGCAGCTCTTCTAATTTCTCCCGTCCCCTCTCTTTCTTTTGCTCCATTTCCCCAATGGCCGCACTGCACTGCTTTCTCTCCTGCCCCTTTTGCATCCGCAGCATATCATAATATATCCTAAGCTCACTCCCCAGCCGATTTCTCTCCGGTTCCAGATTTTCCTGCTTCTCCCTGCACAATAGCAGACGTTGCCGCGAACTGTCACGTTCCTCCCTGCATTCCTCCACCGCATCCTGTTGTTTCGCACAGGACAAAATATGGAGGCCATGAGCGATTTCCTCCCTTCTGCACTCCAAATCTTCCTCTTCAAGCCGCAGCATTTCCAGATTACTCACTGCAAGCTGCTCCTTATGACGAATCTCATAAAATTCCCCGGACAGCTTCTCATATTCCAAATGCAAAAGCTCTCCCAGAAATCCTTCTATTCGTTCCTGCAGCATTGCCGCCTTTGCTTTTTCCTGTTGCTCCAACCCACGCAGTCTGCAGATAAAATCCACAATCCGCGCCTTCTGTCCTTCCAGCTTCGCCCACATTTCCCGATAATGGTAAGCACTCTCCTGAACCTTTTCCGCCTCCTTGCCAAAGGCCCGAATGGTGTCCCTGCGTTTTATTTTGGATTGATTGTCCTTATACTGCCCGGTGTACTTTTCCATAATGCCCTGGAATTCCTTCATCCGATTCTTGTCCTGGTTCAATTTGTTCTCCACAGCTTCCAGGAACCATTTTTCCACCAGCCCCTTTTCATCCCTGCAGTCTGCAAATAAATCCGACAGTCCCGACTCTTTCAGATTGACCTTCTTAATAATCCCCTCCCATTCCTTATAATATATCTGATATTCCGTCAACTTATCAAAATACTGCTTTGCCTGCGCGGAATTATTCATATCATAATAGAAAAACGGTATACTCCGGTCCCTCTTCCATGTCTCAAAAAGCTGCCTGCAAACCCCAAATCCTTTCAGCGTAATATCCTTTTTTGTCTTCTCTACCACCGGAAGATGGTAAATATCCTGGGCACAGCGTCCCTTGTACTCCGCAATAAAATTGACCATCTCCAATTCATCCTGGCGTTCTTCCGATATTTCCTGATTCTTGCGAACCATCATCCCGGTCAGCACATAACCTGCCCCTTGATCCAGCTTCCACTCCACAAGGATAAAAGTGGGCTTATTGGTAGTAAAATAACTGGAAAAAGGCCGGTCCTTGGCATTTTGATAACGTTTATGCACAAAGGGCGCCATAATCATCTGCACCAATACAGACTTCCCACCGCCATTTCGCAGGGAAAGCAAAGTGCTCTCCCCGCCCAGTTGGAAAGTCTCGTCACTGATACGAATGGTATTGTTATTGTAGTTTAAATTAATCAAACGAACCGCGTTGATTTTGCTCAATCCTGTTCCCTCTCCTTCTCACACTTCGCACTTTTCCAAAACCCGTTTTACCCGCTGGAAATGGTTTTGGTTCAACAGGTTCCAATCCATAAACTGATCCAGCTTTTTCGTGGTCTTAATCATCTCATCCTCTTCCACATATTCAATCAAACCCTGCTTTTGCAGGAAATTCAGGATATGATACAGAAACCCTTCCTTTGTGGTCTTGGCACGTGAGCCTTTCTCATCAGACCGCAAAGCCTCATATGCTTCTGACATATTAGAAAAGGCAATTCCCTCTCTGTCTTCCTCTTCCTCACTGAACCGCTGTGCCCCTTCCTTCAGCCGTGTGGAAATACAATTCTGCAATTCTCCCACCCGCATGTAATCCCTTGTCTTGCTGGTGGCACCCTGCCCGTCGTAAAATTCCACCAACAATGTCAGAATCACAAACTGAGACAAATAATAGTCCTTATCCGTCCCATTGGATTTGCACAAAACCTGTTTTAGCTGCGCTTTGGAAAAACCCAGGAATGTATTATCCTCCCTTGGAATCAGGTATATCACATCACCATAACGCTCAATGTCACATTCCGCCGCATCCCCCTGAGACTTCACCAGATTCTGGACACGCTCATTTTCCGCATATGCCCGAAACAACTGCTCCTGCGCCTCTTCGCTCAGTTCATGATGCTCCAGCAGATGATAAAAAATCTCCTGCCCCATCCGAATATCTTCTATTTCATATGCCATAATTCCTCCTGACTAATACCTACGCTATACATTGCTTACATACTCTGCCCTTACCATGTGCTGTTTTTCTGCTTGCATACTCTGCCCTTACCATGTGCTGTTTTTCTGCTTGCATGCACTGCCTCTACCTGCACAGCCTTATGCTCTCCTGACACGAATCAGCACATTGGAACAGCGGATATTCTTCCTTCTGCCTGTCTCATCCGGCACCGCTTCAAAAGTAATCACTTTCCCGTCTTCCATCCGATAAACCTCTATCATCTGTATTCCCATCCCAAATGTATCTGTCAGATTCAAGAGCATTTCATTCAACTGGAACCCACCGGAAACTTCACTGATATAGTTACGCCTTTCTTCCCGGAGCACGCCCATCTGAATTTCTCTGCCCTTTAACAGTTCCACCATGATTTCCTTAAATATCTGCACATTGGGAATTAATTGTGAGAAGTCCGCATCCTTCGCCGCAACACTCTCCTTCAGTTCCTCCAGAGAAATCTCACCGCCGGACGCGTCCATGGCCTCCTGCAGTATCACTTTCAAGCTTCCTTCATATTTAGCAAGCTTCTCCTGCTGCCGCCGTTCTTCCTCTTCCATCCACTGCTCATCGCCGAATTCCATCACAGCATCCGCTTCCTCCTGCCCTTTCTTCCGAAGAGGACGCTGCAGTTCCGTGGATTTCTTCACATTATAAATCTTTTCCATTTCTTTTGTAAAAAGCGGCCGCAGAAACACCTCCATCCGTTCCAGGGCATCCGGCCGCTCCAATATCTTCTCATATAACTCATTTCTCAGAGAAAATCTCCTGATAAAAGACATCTGAGAAAGCTGCTCCAATTCCCTCGTATACAGAGATTTCAAATCAAAATGACTGCTGAGAATTTTCTGATGTTCATCAATAGTCCGGTTTAAATAACGCTCAATCACATTGAGATTTTCCAGCTTTTCCTCTTCCTTCGCGTCCAGACGCCGGACATTTACGTTCATTTCCTCCAGCTCTTTTTCCCTGCTCTTCACCAACTCACGATAACTTTGAAATTTCTGCTTGGTGTCACTGATGGTATCCAGATTCGCTTCCAATACCGCTTCATAATCTGCCACGGAATAGGCAAGGGCATTTCTCCGTATCCTCCCCATGGCTTCTTCAATCTTCTGTAGCTGAATCCGCAAAAGATTGAAGACATTTTTAATATCATCCACTGCCCTGTCATAGCTCTGCTTTTCCAAGTGCATCTTAAAAATCATCTCATGAATAGTAAGTTTCATATTATTTTCTATTTCCAATGTGGACAACAACAGATTATATCCGTCCTCGGTAAGATAATAAGAAGTTCTGCGCACCTCCGAATCTATGTAGACAATCCTGTTCCCCACATAACTCACATTCATACTGCTATATGCCCTCTGTTCAAAGTCAAACCCGTCAAAATACATCGCTTTTCCCTCATTGGACAGAACCACATTGACAATAAAATCGCCCAGATTTTTGCAGTCCTCATAGCTCATATTTTTATCAAAATAACGCATATTCAGACCGTCCACATAAGCTCCAATATCATCAATCGTGCAATTTTCTTCTTTCAGAGATTGCTCCATCAGATACAACATCACAGCAAAAATTACATTGATTTGTTCATCCAGTTTTAAGAATCCGTACTGTTTCCAAATGGTTTTCTGGCTGCTGTTCGCAAACAGAAGCACATAAGCGCCCACATGCTTCATCCGCTTTGGGAACTGCTTTAAAAATTCGTACTGCATTTTCCCCTCCCTTCTATTCTTCATTCTCTTCTATTTTCATTCTCTTCTATTTTCATTCTCTTCTATTTTTGCTTCCATTTATTATTTTGCATTTTTCTGTTTCGCATCATTTGATCATTCCTGACTATTTTTTATGAAAGCACAAATCGGCAATACAGCATAATCCAAATCATTTTCCATTATTTTAATAATACTGGCTACTACATAATATCTTCTGCCTTCTGATATGAAAACTACTATCTTCTCCGCCGGAATATCTTTATTGCATTTTTGCCGCAGATATGCCGCATCCTCCTGTGTTGCCTTGTCTATCTGTAATTCCGGAAGAATACATGGCATTTCTATATAATCTATATCCCCCAGATAAATGTCTATATTTTTATCATATATTTTGTTTCCATCCGTTTTAGAGCTTCTTATGATTGCCTCCCTATGGGTAACTTGATAAAACCACAATTTATACTTACGGTCACAAAAAATTGCCATGTGACCCGACTCACGAGCGATAGCTGTCTGGTCATTGCGGCAAACTTTACCGTTCGTGAGTATAAACTTTCTTTCATACAATTCCTGTTTATCCATAAAACCATCTTTCCTCCTGAAACAGTGTGTGAATG
>CAMWLE010000089.1 GCA_947175015.1 uncultured bacterium | reverse complement strand
TGCACCAGGACGAAGCTTTTGTAGCATGGAACGCTTTTGCCCTGCTCCATGAAGGCATGGATTCTGCCGGACATCTATTTCCTGTCTACATGGCAGACTGGGGCGATGGTCACAGTGCGCTCTATGTATGGCTCCTGGTACCGATACTTGCATTGTCAGGAGGTCATATCACTCCCTTTCTGAGCCGCCTGCCCCAGGCAGTGGTATCTATTTTAACCCTGCTTGCCGTATATCACCTGATAAAGCGGCTCCTGGGCTCCGGAGCCGGCCTGTGGAGCCTGTTTCTTCTGGCAATCTGTCCTTGGCATATTATGATGTCCCGTTGGGGACTCGACGCCAACCTTGCCCCCGGTTTTCTGATATTTGGCCTATACTTTTTTATCAAAGGCATGGAGCAGGAAAAATTTCTCCCCCTGGCCGGACTTTTTTATGGTTTAAGCCTGTACAGTTATGCTGTCGTCTGGCCCCTTGTCCCCTTCCTGCTTGCCCTGCAAGTACTCTATTGCCTTTGCCACAAAAAGCTGAAGCTGAATTTATGGAGTTTGTCCGCCGCCGGAATACTTTTCCTTATGGCTTTCCCTCTGCTCTTGTTTCTGTTGGTAAATCAGGACTACCTGCCCGAAATATGCCTGCCTTTTATGACCATCCCCAAAATGGGCGGATATCGAGGCTCCGAAGTCGCTTTGACCCTGCCTGCCATGTGGCAAAATCTGCGCACCGCCCTATCCCTTCTCTGGCACCAAAATACCGGCACCCCCTATGACATTCTCCTGCCCTGGGGACTTTTCTATGACATAGGACGTGTCTTCATGGTAATCGGTGTGATTACTTTGTCAATACGCCTCATACAAAGCTTCCGTAAAAAGGCTTTTTCCTGGGAATATTTCATATTTGTACAGTTGGCTGCCGGCGGCCTCAATTGTATGCTGGTCACAGCGAAATTACATCAAATCAATTCTCTCTATATCCCCTTGGTGATCAGTGAAGCCTATGGTGTATGGAGTGTTATTGAATTTCTTAAGAAGACACTCCTTTTCAGGAGCAAAGAAGTATTCGGAAAACTGATTACTTATGGGCTGATTACTGCTTATCTCATATGTCTGCTCTTATTCGAGCATGACTACTACACCAACTATCGGCAATCAGCAAGTGCCTACTTTGCCGAAGGTCTGCGGGAATGTGTGGATTATGCCTGGCAGCAATGTGAAGAAAAAAACCTCCACACCATAACCGCTGAAAAAGGAGCACAATGGCCCCGGTTGCTTCTCTATACCGAGACCCTTCCCTCTGATTACCTGGCTTCCGTTGTCTATGATATCGCGCCTGCTCCGGCAAGCTTTGAGACCAGGGGAATACACATTAATACCAGAATTCATTATGATACCATCAATCAAAACAGCATTTATATTATATATTACACTGACATTCCGGTATTTGAAAAGGACTTTACTCTGACAGGCTTCCATGACTGGTATGTCGCCGTCCCTCAACAGGCATACTGTACAGAATAAGTAACTGCCGCCAACAGCAGCAGTCCCTCTTGGCAGAGACACAAACAATCCATGAACTGCCGCAAGTCCGCAGGAACGCCAGAGAAACAGCAGCACTTGCATTCGTAATTTCGACATCTAATATGCAACACAAAGCGTATTCTTATGGAAGTATTGTGCTGTTTTTTGATTTGTCTCATCCTGCACATCACCGGCAAAATCTCCTACATACAGCATGTCCGGCTGATTTGCATAAGGCTTGAACACTACATCTTGCACCGTTTCATCCTCCAGGATACGCAGCCTTTCCTGATATTCTCTCTCATAGGCTGCGGCGCTGCCGCTTGCCAGAAGCTCCACCGTTTTGCCAATAGTAGTTCTCCCCACAGCGCCCCCGACAATCTGCATCGTTCCCAGCAAAAGAACAATCCCCACAAGCCCACTGCCCACTCCACGCGGTAAGGAAAGTCGTTTTCTTCTCTCCAAGAGCCGATAGCAATATCCCAGCAGATAATAATAGCCGCAAAATACAAACAGCAAAAAGCCATAATATACAATATCCACTACCCGAACAGGTCCCGTGGAATTCATCGTATAGAAGACAGGTGTGGACATAGAACAGAACATTCCAAAGAAAACCCCCACTACCAACAACGGATACCGAAAACGAAACTCTATTTTAGCAAAACCTCTCCATAAAAACGGCGTCATAATCACTAACGCCAGCATAAGCCATCCCCCGGTCCATGCAATACCATAGCGTCCTCCCTGTAGCAAAGATTTCAAGATTGCCTTCCAAGCCGGTATACTCCACATGCCATCTTTGCGCACATGATTGCCGGGAGCCAACACATTCACGCAAAAACATATCAGGAAAAAAAGCGTAACCACACCTATACCTCTGGCACTGGCAGCTCTCTTCCATACCAATACCGCTGTCAACATTAACATGAAAAGCATTGTAGGCAGCAACGATACGTAATTCCCACCACCCAGAAAAAACGCCAGGAAAAGCATCACAGGCATCCGGTATTTTCCCGGCTTGATCATGTACCTGACCACCGTCCCGCAGTAAAACAGCGTCAGCGCATAATACCCCGTATAATACATACTGCCATTATACCAGAAAAAGCTCTCCCCCGGAAAAGGGACCGTCTGTATACATAAAAGAGCCAGCAAGGATGATACCATAAGCCATAGGTTCGCCGTTCCTTTCAACACATGGCAGATTATGGTTCGCATCAAATAGAATATGCCTCCCACAAGCAACAGAATGATACTGAAAGTAACTAACCGATATGCCCATTCTCCGAAAATATTCGGCGGAAGATACATGAGCAGCATAGCCGAATAGGTTCCCTGCCAATTATGATATTGGTATACCACCCCTCTGACAGCTTCCGCAAGAGTTTGCATAACACTGTTCGTCTCTTCCCACACAAGCTTTGTCTCTGCCCCATAATAATAATCGTCACCGGTAGGATGATTATATCTCCCAAGGTACATAATGGGCAAAAGCGTTACTATCATAATAACAACCATAGTGTAAGCAATATATTTCTCACATTTTCCTACCATATTCTTCCATTCCATATCTCATCCTCCGGCAAAGTATTTACTGCCAGCACACCCACAGACCTCCCGCCAGGCATCGTCGCATGTCTTATGATGGCTTACGCAAGACATTCAACGCATGTCCTACGCAGGCTTACGCAAGATATTCGACGCATGTCCTACGCAGGCTTACGCAAGACATTCAACGCATGTCCTACGCAGGCTTCCACAAGGCATTCGCTATAAGCTCATATGCGGCCTCTGACACATCAACACGCTGCACTGATACACACATAACCCCAGACAGGCAATCATAACAATGCCAGGAATCATAGCAGCCATACGCCTGTTCTCATGTTTGCTGATTCCATCCACTGCACCGGCAGCCGGCACACAGAGACACACACTGGCCATTCCCCAAAATACCGCCGGTGTCTCCAACAGGCTCACCAGTTTTAAAGCCCAGCCTCCCAACCGCTGCACAATATCCCACGGAAAACACGAAAGAGAAAGCACCGCCAGCAAAACTGACAGAATCATCCATATTTTATTTTCTCTGGAGGCCCGTTGATTCTCCACAAACCCCAACCATAAACCTGCCAGAACACACATCAGCATACCCAGTCCCATTCCCGGATGACTGTCCCTGAACGCATAAGAACTAAAAAACTGCCCAAAGCGATATCCTTCTGGCATAATAGACTTCAAAGGCATACCAAGCTCCCCAAATCCACCCAGAAATAAGTATTGCACAAGCCGATACACCCCCGGCAGGAACATCCCCCCTCCTGCCGCCACCGCAGCAAATGTCCACCATTTCTTCCCAAACAGACCTACCAGCACTGTCACTCCTGCCGCAGTCAGGAAATACACCACATCTGCGTACCCGATTCCCGCCAATGCAAAAGCGGCAATCAGAATATTAGGGCTTCTTTTCCCCTTCTCTTCCAGAATTCCCAACACCGCCCACAGATACAACGGCAGAAGCATCCATGCCGTTGTCTGAGAAAAGTCAGCAAGATCATAACTCAAATAAATTCTATAGGGACAAGTCATATATAACAGTACCCCGAAAACTATTGGCAGCTTTGTATCCCTATACGCAAAAATTCTCTGAAACATCAGTATGGCGGCTCCCAAAGTTCCCATCTGTACCACCAACATATAAATCCGGTATGTAAGCACCACATTTTCTGACCACCAATACATAACACCCGGAAGAAAAAACCATATATTAGAATCCATGCCCTTCACGCCACTTCCTGCTGCCAATGTCTCTGCTGAGGGAAACAGGTATAAATGCCCTGACTGAAAACCTGCTGCCAGCTCTTTCACCCTGGCAATCCACTCCGCCATAATCCCCCCACTCATAATACCATTGCCCCATATGGGCAACAAGACTGCAATCCCGATCAGCACATACACGATACAATATAGTTTTGTCCCTGTGTTTCTCTGTTTTTTTGTTTTCATTCCGATTCCTTTTTTGTTTTCAACTTACATTATTTCCGCCCCATGGCCCAATGACTCCTTATGTATGCTGTGGATTTCTTATATCTGCCCTGCTTTTCTCGTACAGTGCCTTCCCTTGATACCTCCACCACATTACAGCCAGTACCATGACGGCCAGTACACTGACCAACTCGCTAAGCCGCCAATATACGGGACTTACAAAATCCACCTGAATATTCCCTTCAAAACCTCCCGGAATCATAACCCTGATTACATTGTTATCCCCGGCACACAGCTCCATTTCCTGTCCTGTTTCCACACACACCGCCCTGTACCCTTTATACAATAGCATGGGAAGCTCCACATAGCTATCCGTCCCTCCCTCGTTGGCACATTGCAGCATTGCCCGCAGATACTCCTTTTGATATTCAAGAATTTCCACGCCTTGCCCCGGCACTGCATCCGCAAAGGTCAGCTTCTCCCAATCGGTCCCCTCAATCAGATACTCCGCCCCTGAAATATAGCCGGCGCCCATCCCCTCTTCATTATACAGTTCAAAATACACCTGCTCACCATTGACACGATCCAGAATATACATGTTGGATATGATGATGCCAAGAACTGCTGCTGCCATCAAAAGCCAATAGCATGACTCTCTGCCATGTTCTTCAAAATACCACGCACAAAATCCGAATACCAGAACCAAACAGGCAGTCCCCCATCCCAGGAATCGATTCGGAAACTGAAGGCTGCTCACCAATGTAGCCATAACAGTATTCATCCCCTGAATTCTATCCCATGGAAAAATCTCCAGACTCATGAACATCAGAAGCAGCCCCACAACGGAAGCTGTTTTCGTAAAAGCAGCTTCCTTTGTAACCGGCAAGTTTTTTCTATCGGATTTTCTGAACCTTCCTGCAAACCACAGGAGTAAGAATATACCCAAAGCAATACACAACACTGGTCCAACTCCCACCGGATGAGCATCCTGTATCCCATTTGTTTCACTGGGTGCAATATCGAAATAAAACGGCAGCTGCATCCAATCAAGTCCTCTGTCCTGGATGGTTCGCGCCGACACATTTTTGATATGCATATCCTGTGTCAGATAATAATCCAGAAACGGAACAAGGAACCACAAATTGACACATATCGTAACTATTGCACATTTGAGCAGTACATAAAATACTTTCCGATTGAAAATCTTCCTTACATATATGATGCAGAACAGCAGCATGACCATGGCAGTAATCTCACATGTGAGCACATGAGACTGAATCAATCCACTTAACCCTATGGCAAGCGGCACCCATGATCTCTTGTACCCTTTTTCCTCTGGATTACCCGCCAGGATTTGATAGAAGCCATACAACACCAACGGTATAAAAGTAACTGCGGTACCTTCGCCGACAGCAGTTGCAATAATAAGTTTATAAATTCGGAAAACCGACAATGTATACAAAGCACTGCAAATAATGCCTATACTGCACTTATGGAATATTCTGGAAAAGCAGTAATAAGAAATCCATGCAGTGGCAATCGTCAGCACGACACAATATATATTATAACTTGTAATCACAGGGAAGCCCAGCAGCCGAAGCAGTGCCGGAAGATATAGAAGCCCATTACAGTAAAAAATGGCATTTGCATAGCCATGGTCATACACCCATTTGGGTTCCAGCCTTACCGGAAACTGGCCCCCCAGCAATCCATCTTTCACCCCTTCGATTCTCTGCAGATGATAGGTCAAATCCGCCCCTGTGATGGTATACCCGCAGAGATAAGGTATGGAAGCTATAAAGCTGATTACCATAACCCAGAAAAACACCTGCTTTTTATGAGGAGCCACATGGAAATGGTTATCATAATAATAGAATATCTGCGCAGCACACACGGCAATCCCCATAAACAGAACCCCGGTCAGCAACATGGTCCAGAGTTGATTCGTCTCTATGATCCTTACATTTCCTATCTCCAGGCTGCCCTCGCCTCCATAGGGAACTATAACCTGAAGATCTTGTGTACTCTCATACAGCCACATATCATAGCCTGTCCGATGCAGTCCGCTATACATATGCTCACCATTGGAAAGCAGCCCTTTATAAAAAACCGTACCGTCTGCCACATTACACAAGGCTACCAGATCCGTATCCGTATCATATGCCAGTTCAATCCGATATACGCCCGGTTTCAAACAGATACCGTCACATACCACAATATCTCCGCCGGAACTGCCCTCCGTAAAATCCAGACCGCCTTTGCACTCATATTCCCATACTTCACAAGGTATCCCTATTTTGATCAAGCAAAAGAGAATCAATAAAGAACAAACAGCTATTGTGATACAAAAGGGTTTTTTTGTCCATACCTTTAACTCATATATTCTATGCCATATATTCATCTTATTTCTTCCATCTCATTGATTTTCTCTAAGTTTAACTTAATTTCATTTGTCTGTCAATCATTACAAAACTCCCACGCCTGAACAACGGATTCTTTGCCCTGAAGACCACATGAAAGTTGAATATCCTTTCACTGCATAATTTTTTTAGTTTCCAAGCTGAAATCTCCCTTTTTCTTATTTACAACGCTGCCGAAATTGGTTACACTTGAACTTACAGGTCTAATGACCGCCAAAACATTGGATGTACCCAACATTACATATCCATATAAACATTACCTGCTCCGGCAGACATTACATAACCCGAGAACATCCGGAAAGGAATTTTCATGATGAAACATTTTCCAAATAAAAATTTCCCTGAGAAACTATATCAATTCAGCCTGTATTCTGTACAGCTTCTTATGCTGCTGTTCACCGGTATCCTCCTGGTCTGTGGTTTTCTTCTGACATGCTTCTCTACCAATATGGAAACCCAGGAAGTACTGACGAAATGGGACAATCCCTTTCTGTCTTTTTTTGGCATAGTACTGTCAGGCTTGATTTTTCTGTTCCTGGCAGCGTATGCCTCCGGAAAAAGTGTCGCAATTAACGCCCATTTCATCCCCAAACACTCCCGCCAACGCTTTCTGCGCCTTTTTGTGCTATGTTGGTGTGTAGCCTGCGGCATACTGCAGATATTGTTCAGCAAGACCGTTCCTGCCGCGGACGCCTATTCTGTATATGATATTGCCCAAAGTCTGGCCGCCGGAGATACTGCCGTTATCCACCCCACGGATTCCTATCTGTCCTATTATCCACAGCAAATAGGGCTTGCCGCCTTTTGGGAACTTTTAATCCGCATTTGGAATCTAATACCCATAGACCAGCAAGCGTATCATTTTATGAAAATCATCTATGTCATACTGGGTTGTGTCATAATTCTCTTTCAGGAAAAAATAGTCCACATACTTTGGCAAGACGAAAGGACAGATTGCCTGTACCTGCTGTTAGCAGGAGCAAACTGCCCCTTCCTTATGTATACCTCATTTTTATATGGAGAAATTCCTTCCTTTGCTGCCATCTCAATCGGATTCTATCTTCTCCTTCGGCTTCTGACAGAGAAAACTGCGTCCCGAAGCGCTTATGGCCTGGCGGCAGGAAGCCTGTGTTTCCTTACCTTAAGCGTAATGCTGCGCAAAAATTCACTGATTTATATCATTGCCGCCGTTCTGGTTCTATTGTGCAGCGCTTTCCTCCAACAAGGAAAACGTTCCATCCTGCTCCTGCTGGCAGGCGCATATATGATTTGCGCTTTGATGATCCTCCCCGGCGTTCAGAAACTATACGAATATCGTTCCGGCAGTACGATTCGTTCCGGCGTCCCTGCCACATCATACTTTGCCATGGGTATGCAGGAATCTTCCCGCGCCAATGGCTGGTATAACGGCTTCAATTTTAATACCTACCAAAGCACCGGAATGAACACAGAAGCAACCATAGCCATCAGTCGGCAAGCCATTGAAGAGCGGTTATCCTATTTCAGAGAACATCCGGACTATATGGTTCGGTTCTATACAGGTAAATTTCTGTCCCAATGGGTGGATGGCACCTATGCCTGCCGTCAGGCTACCCTGGCCACCTTCGGCGGAAGAAACGCCTTTTTCACATCCCTTTATGAAGGAAATCATAGTAAATATCTGGTTGCCTACTGCAATTTATACCAGAATATATTGTACCTGGGGGCCTTCTGGTTCTGCCTTACTTCCCTGAGGCGGAAACGGCCATCCCAGGACAGCACTGCTTCCAATCCTGCCGATATTGCACCGGCAACTTCCGGGCTGCCCGTCTTCCTGGGACTCATCAGTGTCTTCGGCGGCTTCCTGTTCCATATGATTTGGGAAGGCAACGCGCGATATATCTTTTTATATGGCCTCACGTTACTGCCATACACTGCCAGGGGCCTGTGGCTGCTTGCGGACTCACTCAGTAATACATGGCACCGCCGAAAATCGTCTTGAAATAAAACAGGCCACAGACCACATGAGCGAAGAACGCCAGCCATTGGAACGCAAGCAGCATTACGGCAATTCCGGCATTTGTGCCGTCTCTATGCGTTGCATCAGCCATATTCTCCGGAGATTCCAAAGAATTTCCATTTACCATCCCAAAGCCGGCCCGCCCGGATATCATCTCGGCGGTCTTGCGCACCAATAACACCAATGCACAAAAATGACAGAAGAAAATACCATACATATATCCCCAGGAGAAATTGAAATCAAACTTCCGGAATCCTTTTTCATACAAGAAAAAAGCTTCCGCAAAACCCACCAGATACAACTGCCATGAAAAGCATACCAGGGTATTTTTCCTGCACTCCTTATAATGCAGCACCAGCACCAGCAACGGAAATCCTACCGCAAGCCCCACTGCCAGCACAATATTGGAAGTATATTGCATCCAAACCTCACCAAAGCAGAATCCCAGACCGCCTTCCTCACCCTCCACAGGCACGAATACGCCTTTGAACTGATATAACAGATCAAGAAATGTGGGTACAAAGCATAACCCCAACCGTACAGTGGGAATAAAGTTGCGGAATTTTGTCCGAAACAGTCGATACAACATGATCAAACCGGCTGTGCTTACCATCACAAGCGTAAAACTAGGCTTTGTCATGGTAGCCAAAAGCAGAAAAACCGCAAAAAGTACATAATCTGCCGCTCTATGTACTCCCTTCTCATAAACGGACAGTAACTTTACATACCACAAAAAAGCCAGTACTGCAAATGGCCTGGCTGCCATAAAAGTAGCATTATGGAAAGGATTCGCCGTAAATACCCCCAAATATTTAAAACGGATTCCCGGCAGATATATCCCGGACGGAGGATATAGCATAGAGAGGAAAAACAGACATATCACCACTATGCTGATCAAAATCCCTGCCAGCCAGCTCATATCACGTCCTGATTTCTTATTGTTCTGGCGCAGCCGAAATCCATCCTGCAGCACCCGCAATGTCAAATGGTTGAAGGCCAGCTTCGTCACTATGATTCCCAAGCTGTTCAACAGCATGGTAGCAATGGCCACGGACAACTCCGGCGGCAGAAAAAGATGAATCAACGCGCCAAGCTTGAAAAATATGGGATAAGGAAATTCATACCCGCTCTCCAATCCCTGCATTTCCAGAATATACGCCTTCATATCCGAATGATACAAACCGGGATTCCCCATGGTCTGCCTGTAAAAAAGCACCAATGTCACAGCCGACACTCCCGCCAGCAACACCATAAATACCACTATATCAACGATTCTGTTTCTAAGCTGCAATTTCTCCCTGTATTCCATAAATCTTTCCTTTCAGTGCACTTCGGCCGTCATCCTGTTCTTTTTTTCACCAAATATTTCTGTCACCCAATTCTCTCTGCCAAAGTTCTCATACGCGCAAGGCCTCACAGCAAAAGACAAAGGGAAAACTATTTCCTGTAATAAGCTGCAATTTTCTTCACAGCCTCAATGACACTTGCCACATCCTCATCTGTCAAAGAATAGTACAACGGAAGACTCATAACCTCCTGGTAATACTTCTCCGCATTAGGACATAACCCTTTGGCATATCCCAGCTTTTCATAATAGGAATGCCAATACACCGGCAGATAATGTACCTGGGAATAAATATTCTCTTCATGCAGCGCATCGAAGAACTGTCTCCTGTCACATGTAAGCGCCGCCAGATGTAAACGCAGAATATAGAGATGCCTGGTAGTATCGGATTCCGGAATCTCCTTCTGTACCATAAGCTCCGGCATTTTTGAAAACGCCTCATCATACTGAGTCACAATTTCCTTTCTACGCGCCGTAAATGCCGGTAATTTTCCAAGCTGACTGGTCAGCAGTGCCGCCTGAATATCCGTCAATCGATAGTTAAAACCAAGTTCCACCTGTTCATTATACCAGGGCGCATCTGAAGGATGAATCATTTCCTCCCGCTTCCGGGTAATGCCATGGGATCGCAGCCGTATCAATCTGTGATAGAATTGTTCATTATTGGTGGTAATGGCGCCGCCCTCACCACTGGTAACAGTCTTCACCGGATGAAAGCTGAAGCAAGTCATATCCGCAATGCTTCCCACTGGCCGCCCCTGATATTTTGTGCCAATGGCATGTGCCGCATCTTCGATCAGCAGCAGCTTATGCTTTTTACAGATTGCGCTGATGGCGTCATGCTCTATGGACTGTCCTGTAAAATCCACAGCCACAATCCCTTTGGTTCTGGGCGTAATCAGCTTTTCAATGGCGCCGGGATCTATGTTGTAAGTCTCCGGATGGATATCTGCAAATACCGGTTTTGCACCGCAATACAGGATACAATTGGCTGACGCTGCGAAGGTAATGGAACTGACGATTACCTCGTCCCCCTCTCCAAACCCTGCCGCCAGAGCCGCCAAATGCAGGGCCGCGGTACCATTGCTCACCGCCACTGCATATTTTGCTCCTGTCACTTCACAGAGCTTTCTCTCCATTACATCAATCCCAGGCCCGCAAGTTAAATCTTTGTACTTCAATGTTTCTACCACTGCCGCCACATCATCATCATCAATATATTGCTTTCCATAGCCGATTGGTGTCTTCCTCACCGGGGTACCGCCCAAAATTGCCAACTGCTCCATCCTCAGCATCTCCTTACCAAATCTCGTCTTTCTCAATTACCTGTCTTCTATTAATAAAATTCCACTATCAATAAAGTTCCGCAGGTACCCGGGCCATTCCCGAGTACCTGCCGTTTTCATTTCTCAATATTCCTCAAAATGCACCGTCTTCATTTACTGATACCGCTCATAGCGCACTGCCTTTCTTTTCCGATACCGCTCATAGTACGCTGCCTTCATTT